>NZ_NQYG01000008.1:0-135349 GCF_002878485.1 Pseudomonas sp. AD21 | reverse complement strand
CCTGTGGGAGCGGGCTTGCTCGCGAAGGCGCCGGGTCAGCCAACATCATCGTTGAATGACACACCGCCTTCGCGAGCAAGCCCACTCCCACAGAGGTTTTGCGGTGTATCAGAGGTCGACTTTGTGTCTGGCGGCGTACAGGCAGAGCATTTCCATGGCCAGGGTCGCCGCCGCCAGCGACGTCACGTCCGCATGGTCATAGGCCGGCGCCACTTCCACCACATCCATGCCCACAAGGTTGATCCCGCGCAAACCACCGAGAATTTCCAGCGCCTGCACCGTGCTCAATCCGCCGCACACCGGAGTGCCGGTGCCGGGTGCGAAGGCCGGGTCGAGGCAGTCGATGTCGAAGGTCAGGTACACCGGGTTGTCGCCGACCCGCGCACGAATCGCCTCGACAATCGCCTCGCAGCCCCGCCGATGCACCTGACGCGCGTCGAGCACGGCAAAGCCCTGATGATCGTCATTGGTGGTGCGCAAGCCGATCTGCACCGAGCGCGCCGGATCCACCAGCCCTTCTTTGGCAGCGTGCCAGAACATGGTGCCGTGATCGACACGCTTGCCCCCCTCGTCCGGCCAGGTGTCGCTGTGCGCGTCGAAGTGGATCAGCGACAGCGCGCCGTGTTTGCGTGCATGGGCCTTGAGCAGCGGATACGTGATGAAGTGGTCGCCGCCAAAGGTCAGCATCGCACTGCCGGCATCGAGAATTCGCTCGGCGTGAGCCTCGATGCTTTCAGGGATGGTGTGCGGCGAGCCGTAATCGAAATCGCAGTCGCCGTAGTCGATCACCGCCAGATGATCGAACGGATCGAACGCCCACGGCCAGTGCCTTTCCCAGGCGATACCAGTGGACGCTGCGCGAATTCCCCGTGGCCCGAAACGGGCGCCCGGGCGGTTGCTGGTGGCGGTGTCGAACGGCACGCCGCTGACTGCTACGTCAACGCCGCGCAAGTCACGGCTGTAGCGGCGACGCATGAAACTGGTGATCCCGGCGTAGGTACTTTCGGCGCAAGTGCCGTACAGGCTGTCGCGGGTCATGGCTTGGTCGTTGAGCATCGGCACGTCCATTGGTGTGCTCCTCTTGTTATTGATGGCTACGGAAAGTGGTCCACAGGCGCGTGCGCTGACGCATGTCCTTGAGGCTCATGCTGCGGTCGGCGTACAAACGGTCGCGCACTTCGGCGGGCGGGTAAATGTCCGGGTCGTTACGCACCGCCTCGTCCACCAGCGGCGTCGCGGCCTGATTGGCGGTGGCGAAAAACAGCGTGTTGGTCAGCTCGGCGACCGACTCGGGGCGCAGCATGAACTCGATGAAGGCGCGCGCCGCTTGCGGATTCGGCGCGTCCTTGGGAATGGCCAGGTTGTCCTGCCAGATCAACGTCCCTTCGCGCGGTATCCGGTAGGCGACTTCGTACGGTTTGTTGGCCTTGTGCGCCTGATCGGCAGCCATGCTCACGTCGCCGTTGTAGGTCAGCGCCAGACAGACGTTGCCACTGGCCAGATCGTTGATCTGCCGCCCGGTGGCGACGTACAGCACCGACGGCTGGAGTTTCTGCAACAAGGCTTCGGCGGAGGACAGATCAGTCTTGTCGGTGCTATAGGGATCCTTGCCGAGATAGTGCAGCGCCAGACCGATGACTTCCTGCGGCGAATCGAGCACGGCAATCCCGCAGTCCTTGAGCTTGCTCGCGTACTCAGGCTTGAACAGCAGATCGAGGCTGTTGAGCGGCACGTCCGGCAAGCGCTTCTGCACCGCCTCGACGTTCAGCCCAAGCCCGAGCGTGCCCCAGGTGTAAGGCACGGCGTAGCGATTGCCAGGGTCGACTGCCGTGAGTTTTTCCAGCAGATCGGCATCGAGGTTGGCGTAACCCTTGAGGCTATCATGGGGGATTTCCTTCAGCGCGCCCGCCGCCAAGCCACGGGCCAGAACGCTGGACGACGGCACCACCACGTCATAGCCGCTGCCACCGGTCAGCAGCTTGGTTTCCATTACCTCGGAAGTATCGAAGGTGTCGTAGCGCACGTGAATGCCGGTCTCCTGCTCGAAGCGCTGCAGGGTTTGCGCCGGCACGTAATCGGCCCAGCTATAGAGGTTGAGGGTCTTGTCCTCGGCCTGGGCATTGAGGGCCACGGACAACAACAGCGCGGGAAAACACAGCTTGAACACGGGAGCCATGACGAACACCTGACCGGAGGAAGTGGTGGCAGGATGCGCCGTCGGATACATTGCAAAAATATCAAGTTTGTTAACCTGACTTTACCCCGGAGTAATGTAATGCTCGGTCAGCTTCACGACGTCGATTTGCAGTTGCTGCGCCTGTTTGTGCGGGTCGTGGAATGTGGTGGCTTCAGCGCGGCGCAAGGTGAACTGGGCCTGAGCCAATCGAGCATCAGCCAACAAATGGCCAAGCTGGAAACCCGCCTCGGCTATCGCCTGTGCAGTCGCGGCAAGGGCGGTTTCCGCGTCACCCCCAAGGGCGAGCAGTTGCTGATCGCGATCCGCACGCTGTTCGAATCCATCGAAACCTTCCGCCATCAATCCAACGGCGTCGCCGGGCGGCTGATCGGTGAGGTGCGCCTGGGTTTGTCGGAAGCGGTCGATCAATCGGTGCTACTACGGGTCGCGGATGCGATCCGGCGCTTTCGCGAGCGCGATGAGTCGGTGCGCATCGAGTTGATCAGCGCCATGCCCGGGGAAATGGAGCGTCTGTTGCTGCAACAACGGCTGGACCTGGCCATTGGTTATTTCTCGCAGGTGCAGAGCGCTTTCGATTACCGCGAACTGTTCACGGAGACTCAACATCTGTATTGCGCGCAGGGCCATCCGCTGTTCACGGTGGATGAGCCGGATGATGCGGCGCTGCAGGCCTGCGATCGGGTTGATCATCCCTACCGGTTCATGCGCACGGGCGAACCGTTCCCGGACAAGCGCTTTTCCGCGCGCTCGGAACAGGTCGAAGGCACCCTCGCCTTCATTCTTTCCGGCAAGCACGTCGATTATCTGCCCGATCACTACGCGCGTGTCTGGGAGGACAAGGGCTTGCTGCGCGCGCTACGGCCCGGAGCGTTGAGTTTCGAGGTGGCGTTTCATCTGGCCCGGCATCGGGCACAGGTGCCAGGGGATGCGCAGAAGGCGTTTGAGGAGGATTTGCTCAGTGCCTTTACCCTGGCGACTTCTGCCGGCAAGTAACTTTGTGGTGAGGGGATTTATCCCCGATGGGTCGCGAAGCGGCCCGGCTCTTTGGCATCTAGTCACTGGGCCTGCTACGCAGTCCATCGGGGATAAGTCCCCTCACCACAGAAACAGAAACAAGTTCAAACCCCGTATTTCTTGACCTTTCAGGCAATTTTTTTGCTCGTTGCCCTCGCCGCCCTCTTCCGGCATCCTGCGCCTCCATTTTCTGACCCGGCCCCGCCTCACGGCGCGCAAAACACCATGACCGCCTCTGAAAAAGTCCCGCGCAACAACGATCTGATTTACGGCCTCAACGACCGTCCGCACCTGACCGCCACGGTGTTCGCTGCGCTGCAACACGTGCTGGCCAGCTTCGTCGGCATCATCACCCCGACCCTGATCATGGGCGGCGCCCTGGGCCTGCAAAGTGAAATTCCGTACCTGATCAGCATGGCGCTGTTCGTCTCCGGCCTGGGCACTTTCGTCCAGGCGCGGCGTTTCGGCCCGGTCGGTTCCGGTTTGCTATGCCTGCAAGGCACCAGTTTTTCTTTTATCAGCGTGATCCTCAGCGCCGGTTTCATGGTCAAGGCCCGGGGCGGCGGCACCGATGAGATCCTCTCGACAATCTTTGGCGTGTGCTTTTTCGCCGCGTTCATCGAAGTGGTGCTGAGCCAGTTCATCGGCAAACTGCGGATGCTGATCACCCCGGTGGTCACAGGCACCATCATCACCCTGATGGGCCTGTCGCTGATCAAAGTGGCAATGACCGACATCGCCGGTGGCTTTGGTGCTGCCGATCTCGGCGCGCTCAGCCATGTGTTCCTGGCGGCACTGGTGCTGGGCACCATCGTTGTGCTGAACCGGGTCGATGTGCCGTTTCTGCGCCTGGGCGCCATCGTCATCGGCCTGACCCTCGGCTACGTGGTCGCGTGGCTGATGGGCACGGTGGATTTCGCCACCCTGCCCGAGGTGCCGCTGGTCAGCGTACCGGTGCCGTTCAAATACGGCTTCAACTTCGACTGGGTGGCGTTTGTGCCGGTGGCGGTGATCTTCCTGGTCTCGCCACTGGAAGCGGCCGGTGACCTGACCGCCAACTCGATGATCTCCCGGCAACCGGTCAAAGGCCCGCTGTACATCCGTCGAATCAAGTCCGGTCTGCTCGCCGACGGCCTCAACTCGGCCATGGCGGCAGTGTTCAACAGCATGCCGATGGTGACGTTTGCGCAGAACAACGGCGTGATCCAGCTGACCGGCGTTGCCAGCCGTTACGTGGCATTCTTCATTGCCGGCCTGCTGGTGCTGCTCGGCCTGTTCCCAATGATCGGCGCGGTGCTGCAACTGATGCCAAAACCGGTGCTCGGCGGTGCTGAGCTGGTGATGTTCGGCACCGTGGCCGTGGCCGGGATCAAGATCCTGGCCGAGGCCGGCCTGCATCGCCGCAACATGCTGATCGTGGCGATTTCCATCGGCATGGGCCTGGGCATTGCGGCCGTGCCGGAAGTATTGCGCGAATTGCCGCACGCCCTGCGCAACATCTTCGAATCGCCGATCACCGTCGGTGCGTTGTGCGCTATCGTGCTGAATATCTTCCTGCCGGAAGAGTTCATGGAGCTTGAGGAGGACGATTTCGATCCGGAAGCGTCGATTCTGCAGGTCATGGAAAACCCCGATCTGCCGGCCAAGGCTGAACCTGCAAGCGCAGCGGCGGTCGCACAGTTGAACCGCTGACGCTGCGCCTTGAAAAAAGGGCTGAGCCGGCGACGGTTCAGCCTTTTTTTTTGTTGAGAGACTGTTTATGCGCGTCCACGCCGTCATCCTGTCCCTGCTGTTGTTGTCCCTGAGCGCCTGCGCGCTGTTCCCCAACCGTGACCCGGTGAACATCAACGTGGTTGGCCTCGAACCGTTGCCAAGCCAGGATCTGGAAGTGCGCTTCGCCATCAAGTTGCGGGTGCAGAACCCCAATGAAACCGCCATCGACTACACCGGCATCGCCCTCGACCTTGAGGTCAACGGCCATCCTTTGGCGTCGGGCGTGAGCGATCAGATCGGCTCGATCCCGCGTTTCTCGGAAACCGTGGTCAGTGTACCGGTCAGCGTTTCCGCGTTCTCGGTACTGCGCCAGACGCTGGGCCTGAGCCAGACACAAACCCTCGACAACCTGCCCTACGTGCTGCGCGGCAAACTGGCCGGCGGCTTGTTCGGCACCCTGCGTTTTGTTGACAGTGGCAAGCTCAGCCTGCCGAGAGCGAGCAGCGCCACCTGGTGAAATTCAAGGCAATGACTTGACCGGGTCAATCACCTGGGTCACCCAGTGCTCCGAGCCTTCGACATGCCAGTTGACCCACAACCGGTCCTTGTCGCTCTTGCTCTTTTCATCCGGTTCGATGGCCAGCCAGTTGCGTGCAGCAATCAAGTACCGGCCACGGGCCCCGAGCGGCAGCATGGTGCCGGTAATTGCGTAGTCGATCTGCTCCTGGCCGGCGCCCAGGGTTTCGAGAAAATACACCGCCAGTGCCGGCGGCGAGGGATGCACGACGCCGGTCGAAATCAGTTGATAGATCGTGCCCGCGCCATCCACGCCATGTTGCGTCAGCTTCGACTCGATCACACACGCTCCGGCCACATGCACATCACCGGACAATAGAGTGACTTTGCACCGCTGCTGACTGGCGAAGTCGAGTAACCGCATGATCAGGCGTTTGCGCTCATCGCGGTGTGGCAGGCTGCGCCAGTGATCACGCAAATCATCTTCCAGTTCCTGCCGCCCCGGCACCAGATCCAGGGCCTTTTCGGCGGCCTGCAAGTCCAGGTAGCCCACCGGAATACTCGACATCACCAGCAAATGCCGATGGTGCTTGAGCTGGTCCAGCCAGTCATAGATGGCCGTCCAACTGACGGCAGAAATGATTCGGGTCTTCTGAAACACCGGTTTCGTCAGATCGGGCGCGCGCTCGCTGCGCAGATCCGGCACCAGCAATGCCAGATCGCCAAGACCGGTATAGCCCAGATGGAAGCCGTCGGCAGTGCCCGTAATCGCGCACGGGTGAACATCACTGGGGGCACCCTGGCTCGGAGCAGGCTGAGTCAATTGCTGTTGGAAGATCCTGAAGTAACGCTTGGCCGTGGCAAACAATCCCTGAAACACCGGACAGCTGTGCAACGCCTCATCGTAGGAGCCCCAGCCATCGATAATGTCGTGATCGTCCCACATCATGATGGTTGGGATCGCACTGAATATTCTGGCGACTTCCGGCTGTTTCCAGCGCTCTACATACAGCCGGCTGAAAAAGCTGTCGAGCTCGCTTTCGATGGTCTTGCTGTAGGCCGCCTTCTCGCGATCGGCAAAGGATTTGGCAAACCAGGCTTTCATCGAAGGGACAGTCAGGCGCATCTCATCGCTGTACAGCTGATCGCCTCCCATCAGCAGCAGGTGGTAGGGCTGATGCTGGTGTGCGCCCCACATGTCGTCCCAGCGTTCATTGTTGCGATCGACCTTCTCCATGTCCTTGGGATCAGAGAAACCGTTGCAGGAGACGTACGCCATGCGCGGCGACTGCCCCGTGGGCGGAACGACGAAATTGCACTCCAGACCACCGATCTTGACCGTATACGTCGCCGCGACCGCGCCTTGCCTGGCGCTGAAATCCACCCGCCACACCCGTTGTTTGGGGGCCAGCAGCGGGATATCCGCCAGGGCCAGCGGCCTGGACGCCTTGACACCGCTGGGTGGCGTTACACCGGGCTCCGGATCACCGAGGGGTTGAACCACCAAGGCAGAGAGTGAGTAGACGGTTTTATCAGTTCCGCGAAACTGCAGAATGGGTCCAAGTAGCACGCTCATGGTTCGTCCTGATCCGTTGCGAGGGTGGGAATCGTACGATCAGCCTAGTCGACAATCGCCATTTCGCCGCCCTCACCGTCACCTCAGGCGGTGAACCGCACGCCTGGTTTGGCGCGTTCATCAACACTCAACTCGAACACATCCGGCCGTGCATAGTGGCCGACCACATCGTAGTCATAGCGCGCACGAACCAATTCATCGGTATCGATTTGCGCCGTCAGCAATCCTGCCTCGCCGCGCAATGGCCCTGCCAACACTTCGCCCATCGGCCCGACAATCACGCTGCCGCCGGCAATCAACGGCCGATCCGCCGGCCAGTTGGCGATCTCCACGCCCAGCTCATTCGGCGAGGCCTGCACCTGACAGGCGCTGACCACAAAACAGCGGCCCTCGTGAGCGATATGGCGCATGCTGCCCTGCCACATCTCGCGCTCATCCACCGTCGGCGCGCACCAGACCTCAATCCCTTTGGCGTACATCGCCGTGCGCAGCAGCGGCATCATGTTTTCCCAGCAGACCACGGCACCAAGACGCCCCACCTGACTGTCGAGCACCGGCAGCGTCGAGCCGTCGCCCTTGCCCCAGATCAGCCGTTCGGTGCCGGTCGGCATCAGTTTGCGGTGTTTGGCCACCAGCCCCGCCTGCGGATCGAAATACAACGCCGTGCAATACAGCGTGCTGCCGGCGCGCTCGATCACGCCGATCACCAGATTGGCCCCGGTGCGTGCCGACAGGCCGGCCAACGCTTCCGTTTCCGCTCCCGGTACATCGATGGCGTTGGCGAAGTAACGGGCATAGGCCTCGCGCCCCTCGGGCAAGCGGTAGCCCAACTGAGTGCCAAAGCCCTCGCCTTTCGGGTAGCCACCGAGCAGCGCTTCAGGCATCACCACCAACGCCGCGCCGGACTCGCTGATCGCGCCCTCCCAACTCAGGATCTGTTCCAGGGTTTCACCTTTGCCACCGGGCAAGGCGCCGACCTGCAGGGCGGCAACAATTGATTTGGGCATCGCATTCACTCCATCGGGTTCAAGTGTTGCCGATTTTGCGACGGCGCGGGATCATGAATAAAGCCCGACTCACTGCTGAATGATATGAGCCATATGAATATCGCCAATATTGACCTCAACCTGCTGAAAGTCTTCGAAGCCCTGCATGAAGAGTCCAGCGCCAGCCGTGCGGCGCTGCGTCTGGGCGTGACGCAATCGGCGGTCAGCGCAGCGTTGCGCCGCTTGCGTGAGGTGTATGGCGATCAGTTGTTCGTACGCACCGGTCGCGGACTGGCGCCGACGCTCAAGGCCAATCAACTGAAACCGGTGGTCAGCGAGGCGCTGAACAAATGCCGGCAAAGTCTGGCGATGGTCGACCCGGCGGCGCATCACTACGAGGGCCGCTCGGTGACGGTGGGCCTGTCGGATGATTTTGAAATCGCTTATGGCCGGCGTCTGATCGAAGAAATTGCCCGCAGCGCACCCAAGCTGCGGCTGATCTTCCGCCAGACCCACAGCCAGATCGTCGCCCGCGCCCTGATGGAGCGCAGCATTGACCTGGCGATCACCGCCGGCGGATTTGCCGAACGCCTGCTCAGTCGTCAGGTCTTGGCTGAAGGGGATTATGCGTGCCTGGTCGACCCGGGCAGCCTGACGGCCGGGCAACAATCGATTGATCTGCAGGAATTTGTCGCCCGCGATCACATTCTGGTGTCTTCGGGAGGTTTTATCGGTATCACCGATGAGGGCTTGGCGGCACTGGGCCTGAGCCGCCGGGTCTGCGCTTCGACCACGCACTTTGCGGCACTGCCGCATCTGCTCAAAGGCAGCGCCGCGGTGGCAACGATCCCGACCCACGCCGCCCAGGCCATCGCCGCCCTCAGCGGACTGGTCTTGCTGCCCTGCCCGCTGGCCCTGCCGCGTTACCCGATCGAACTGGGCTGGCGCACCGGCACGCAGATCGATCCGGTGGTGATCAAGGTGCGCGAGGCGATCGTGACGGCATTCAACACGCCGTAAGCGCGTTTACTTGTTGGCCGCCATCAGCCGGTTGACTTCACTGCGCACCATGTTGGCGAATTCCGGCGGCGACATGCCATCGAGCTCGGCGCGCACCCACTCGGCCCATTTGCCCTTGCGCTTGGAGCGCTCGCCGAACAACCGCGCGGCTTCGCCTTTGGCTTTGCCCAGATTGTTCTGCCAGAGTTCGAACAGACGGGATTTCTCGTCTTCCAGCGCCGCGCGCTCGGCGAGGGATTTGTCGGCCAGATTGAAACTCATGGGGAAATACCTGCTGCGTAAAATGGCGACATCTTACACGCTCGACGGAAATCTCCCGCGCAGGTTTTTGTTTCGTACCTAAAATCAGTGCAACTTTTCAGACAGCGCCACACTCCATTGATCACTGTTCATTCACCTGCAAGGAGTCACCCAATGGCCCGCAAATCCAGCGTGCAAGCCGCCGAAGACCAAATCAAGGATCAGGCGTTCAGCGAACTTCAGGCTCTGATCGAAGAGTCCGACAAACTGCTCAAGAGCAGTGCCTCACTGGTCGGCGAGGAAGCGGAGACCCTGCGCGGGCAAATCGCCCTGAAACTGCAACAGGCGCTGGACTCGGTTTCCAGCGTGCGCGATCGCACCAAACCGGCCGTTGATGCCACCGAAAACTACATCGGCGGCCATCCTTGGCAGACCGTCGCGATCTCCGCCGGTTTCGGCCTGGTGGTCGGCTTGTTGCTCGGTCGCCGCTGAACCCGTCACGCAGAAAAAAGGCGAGCCACCCGGCTAATGCCAGTCAGTCAAGCGCAGCTCCCACAATTGATCTTCATTGCTTTGAGCATTGCGTTCGCTTAACTGATCGGCATTAGCCATCTGGCTCGCCTTTTTCATGCCTGACAGAAACTCAACCCGCCGCCAGTTCGCGCAACTGCCCGAGCGTCTGCTCATCGAGCACGATGCCCTCGGCCAGTGATCTGGCGCGCTGCAAGTGGCGGCGATCACCCGGCAAGCGCTTGAGCCCGACGCCGTGCATCTGCCGCACGAGTTCCTGGCTGCGCTCGGCGAAATTCTGCCCGGCGGTCTTGCTCGGATCGATGACGATCAGCAACTGCCCGGTCCACGGGGTCTTGGCACCGGGATGATTGGACCAGTCGAATTCAAAGGAAAAGTTGCCGCCGGTGAGCGCAGCGGCCAGCAACTCGACCATCATCGACAGTGCCGAGCCCTTGTGCCCGCCGAACGGCAGCAGCGCGCCGCCCTCGAGTATGGCTTTCGGGTCCTGCGTCGCCTGACCGAGGCTGTCCACGCCCATTCCGGCTGGCAGCCGTTCGCCCTTGCGCGCCGCAATCTGCACGTCGCCGTGGGCAATCGCGCTGGTCGCCAGATCGAACACAATCGGCGCGCCACCGGCTCGCGGTGCAGCAAAGGCAATCGGGTTGGTGCCGAACAGCGGCCGATCGGCGCCGTGGGGCACCACGCAGGTCATGCTGTTGACCACGCTCAGCGCCACCAGTCCTTCCTCGGCGAAGGGTTCGACGTCCGGCCAGAGGGCGGCGAAGTGGTGAGAATTACGAATCGCCAGCACGGCAATCCCGGCGTTGCGCGCCTTTTCCACCAACAGCGGCCGGGCAGCAGCCAGCGCTGGCTGAGCGAAACCGTTGCCGGCATCGACACGTACAAACCCGGGGGCCACATCTTCGACCTGCGGCACCGCCTGGCCGTTGACCCAACCGCTGTTGAGGGTCGACACATACCCGGGAATCCGGAACACACCATGGCTGTGCGCGCCATCGCGCTCGGCACCGGCACAGTTGGCGGCGAGTGCGCAGGCGACGTCGGCGGAGGTGCCATGGCGCAGAAAAATCGTTTCGAGCAGTTGCGTCAGCGCTTCGAGTGACAACGATGGCGAGACAGCAGAAGACACATGATCGTGTGGCGCAGACATCTGAAGCTCCAGACTAATTATTGGAGGGAACAACAGCGTGTGAACGACTTGCCCGTCGATTAACCACGTCAGGCCCGGGTGCTGTCAACCGTTGCGGTGAACCTGGCGCGTGGCACAGACACGTTCCGGCGCTTTCTGTGCGGTAACTATGTACCACCCTTGCGCGCCTGAGGGTTCTTAGTCTGTCGTCTCCATCCACCGGCGCTTTCGTCTGCGCCCTGACAGAGACCCGAAAATGCCTGCGCCTGCCCCCCCGCTGCTGTTCCCACAATTCCTCGATGCGCCCGGATTGTGGAGGTCGCTTGGCAATACCCACGGTCTGTCGGTCAAGGATTTTGACTGGCTGGCCCATGTGCGACTCGCCACCGAATCACTGCGTCGTCAGCAGACGCCGCCAATGCTTGCCCACCGTGTGCTGCTGAACACCGAAGATCCTCCGGCCACAGTCCTGGCAGGTAGCTTCATTCTCGGCAGCACCCCGGATGACCGGGCTTTTCTGCTCTACACCCCCTTCGACGGGCTGAAGAAGTTCGACAGCCTCGCCACCTTGACCAGCCACCTCGAGCAGCGTCTCAAGGACGCCGATGAAGACGATCGGCTGCTGGCGTTGCTTGCGATCTCGCAACGCAAGCTTCTGCTGGAAAAAGGCAATATCAGCGTGAGCTTCCAACTCATCGAGGGTGACGTATTCGACGATCAGAAAGCCGCCATCGAACACTGCCGGCAACTCAACGTCCAGGCCATGTTCGACGAGTTGGTGCACCTGCCCGAACTCGACATATTACTTGGGGAGATTCTCAAGGATCAGCTCATCGGCGCCATGCCCGGGGTCGATCAAGCCTTGACCACGGTCGGTTTTTACGCGGAATCATCACCAGACGCTGAATCGGCACACACCAGCAGTCCCGGGCGCTGGCTGGACGCGATGACGTTGGCCAACGCGGCGCTGTTGCACTATCGACATTCGGGCTGGCCGGGCGCGCAGTCGCACGTCTATTCCCACCCGCGCAAGCCGTCGCTGGCCAGCGACCACAATCATTGGGAAGCGGCCGTGAAAACCGTGTCTGGCCACTTGCTCGCGTTGCTGTACGAACGAATGGAGACCTATTGGGACTCGCCATGCGCCGACGGCACCCCGCGGCGGGAGTTCTTCTTTCGCGTTCTGCGCGAGCAAGCTCGGGCCGACATCCTGCTCAAGCGTGAAGCCCGGATCATCGATGCCGATAAATGCGAGAACTTGTTGGCCTGGATCGACCCGCGCGGTACCTCCGGACGGCGAGGCACTCTGGAAGCCGTACGCCTGTGGCAATACCAGCCCAACCACGTCGAGCTGGCCGGTTCGCTAATGCTCAGTCACACCGATGCCTGCCTGTACACACCCTCCCAGGGGTTGCAGGTACTCGAGGACTACAAGGACCTCAAGGACACGCTGCTGAGCAAATTCCACACGGCCGGCCACGACGATGAACTGTACGGCCTGTTGAGCCTTGAAGAGCGTCAGCGATTCATCGGGTTCGATCAGCCACAGGTCTCGGGCGAACCGCTGGGCGGCGAGATATTCAAGGTGCTGATGGAAGCCATCATCACCAAGCAACGCAAGAACATCGAGTATGTCTTGCAGGTGTTCCGCCATGGCGACAGAGCCATCGATATCGCCGCCCTGTTCGACAAGGCGCTGGATATTCGCTCGATGCTTCACGAACGACTGCTCGAACTCGATACCGGGGACCGCTGGAGTACCCGGCTGGCGATCACCGGCAGCCAGCTACCATCGATGCTGCTGGCGGACGTCGCTGCCGCGCAAATCAGGCTGTTCAGCAGTGTGCTGCCGCCGATCGCCGAAGAGTTCGCGGCGCAGCCACTCACCAGCGCGGTGCAACAACGCAACTATCTGCAAAGTATCCTGGCCAAACTGGCGCATTCGTTTTATGTGGGCGTTACGGGCGAAGCGCGCCTGCGAGTCCTCGGCGGCAGCCAGCGGCTTCCCGAACAAGCGATTGTCGACACGGTATTCAACGCCGATCGGCCGGACCGGCAGCACCGCCACGGGCTCAACGGCTTCCGGCCAGATGCCTGGACGCTCACCGTGCAAACCGCCGCACAGGGCGACGAACTGCCGCTGGCCAACTGCGTCCTGCTGACCGAGCGTGGCGGACTGGATGCGCAGCACTCAGGGCGCACAGTGTTGTGGACACCCGCGATGGGGCTGGAAGTATTCGCGTCCATCGACAGCGCCCGGCAGGTGTTGAATCAGCGCCTGCTGCATCCCGAAAAGCGCCTGGCACTGTTGGAGAACCTCTCACCGTTGATCGACGGATTTCATCAGCGTTACGCGTTGGGTCCACTGCACCTGATCGACGACAACGTGCTGCAAAACCGCACGCAATCGGCCATTGAACAATTTCTCCAGCGTTGCGAACGGGTGCGCGGCCTGAAGCTGACCAAATCCCGCGAGGAACAGGCCCTCAAAGCCCTGAGCGGACAAATGATCAACGTCAATCTGGAGCGCGCGACCGCGCTGGCCAGGGCACTCAACACACAGCAGACGCTGCCCGCCTGGCTGGGCATGGCCACACTCGACGAACTGCAATTGCACCTCGAATTGCTTGAGCAGTGGCGCCATAACGTCAGCGATGGCAAGGATTACCTGCATGGGCTGCCGACCTTGCGCGAGCACATCCAGCGCCGACTCAAGACACTGCTGAGCAGCCGTTTCCAGGCCCCGGAACTTGATCCGGAGGACATCGAGATCACCCCGCTACTGGCCCTCGCCGGCCCGGCCATGAACCTGGTCGACTTCGCGCTGAACCATCCCCATATCGCTGAGCAAACCCGCTTCAAGGTCACCTCGAGCAGCGCACAAAAGCTCCCGGCCGGACTCGACCAACAGGCGATACGCAGCCTGCTGCTGTCTCTGGACATCGGCGCTTTCGCCGATACGATCAACACCACCCTGACGCGCAATGACGCCAGCGCGGCGCTGCGCAAGCAACGATTCATCCGCCAGTTACCCTGGCAACTGCTGCAACATGCCCATCAGCTCAAGCTGCAACAGCATCTTTCCAGCAAGGCTTTCGATCTGTTGACCCAGGTGCTGGACATGCCCGATGCGCTCGCCCGTGCGACAGTGGCAGGCGCAAACGCCATGATCAGGCCAGTAACGTTGATCAAGACCGCAGGCGCTGCCGCAATCAAGGCGCTTGGGCTCTACCTGATCGGACCGGCGTCCGGACAAGCCGGGCCACAGGTGCTTTATTCGCCGTATCACGGTGAGCGCGTATTCACCGAGTTCGAGAACGATGCCGCCGTCATCGCCGCCTTCAACCTGCCAGGCGCCTTGCAAGACCTGCTGCTGCGACGCCTGCCGCAGGACCAGCAATCGACCTTTGCAGCCCTGTTCAAGGCCAGCGCCGGCCAAACGAGCGAAATGCAGCTGGCATCCTCCGCAATCACTGGCAATGCGCTTGAATACCTTTTCAGTGAAGGCCTGTCGTTGCTGAAACGATTGCTCGGCAGTCATGCGATACCTTCGGCGCATGCGGACTGGGAGGCGGTGAAAACCCTGTTCAGTCAAGGCATCCAACTGGTCCGCGGATTGCTCCCGGGCAAACTGGCCTATGCGCAATTTCTCTGGCAAAGCTACAAGGACTTCCTCGACTCTGCCCAAGCGCTGCAGGATCATCACTGGACGCGCGCACTGGCAACGTTCATTGCCGGCGGCGTGGAGATGATCTCGCTCGGGCACCTGTCACTGGAAGCAAAGCTGGTGCCACAGGCAACGCCGGAGGTTCCACCGGTGCCAGCACCGCTTGCGCCCTCTGTCAGTGCGCCCCACTGGACTGAGATCAAACCGACGGACCCTGCCCGTACGGCATTACAGAGATTCGAAACACCGACAATTGCCTTGAAAGACCTGACCCCGAATCCGGCCGATGGCACTTATCAAGACCTGACGAATAAAACCCGCTACGCCGCCGTCGCCGGCAAAGTCTATGCGGTGGAGCGGCCAGGTGCGGTCTGGCGCATCAAGGGCGCCGATGAGGCAGGGCCAGTGTTGCAGCACACTGCGTCGCGGCAACTGGTTCTGGACCCGGACCGGCACACAATCCATTTCGGCAAGGTCCTGTCGACCCTGCACAACCGCATTGCCAACAACCTGGAAACCAGGCTCTGGTTGAACATCGAAGCCCAAGGCATGGCCGAAATCCGCGCCAGGCACCCGGAAAAGGCGCGCGCCCTGACGCAGGCAGTCGATCTGGCCCGCTACTACGCCTTTAACAGCCTGCACAATCTGGCCCAACTGAAGAACCATGCCCCCGGCACTCGACTGGATACCTTCCTCAAGGCGTTTTTTGACGTATCGAGAGTCGACGCCGATGTGCTCGCGAAAATAAAGCAGGCCATCGTGCCGATCTGCAATGCATTGGTGGATCCGACTGAAGACCTGATGAACACCGAACGTTTCGTCGTCGGCTCGAACAAAAAACGACAGGCCCGCCTGATCGCCTTTGTGCTGGCTGACGACTCACGCCGCAAAGTGCATTTCACCGAGAACTTCTTCAATCAGGGGCTCGACTGGTACCACGAGGGCCTGACCGAGCCATTCGATGTTCTGTGCCATGCCCAGGCGTCGACGCTGATCCACGAATTCGCGCATCAATTTGCCAAGGCCGTGGACATTGCTTCGCTGGAGGCCCGGCGTCCGTTTACTGATTTGATTTCGACGATTACCGGTTACGGCGCAGCCTTGAAAGAAAACCAGAAACGCTTTCAGCGTGAAGCGCTGTCGCTCGCCACGCCCCGCGAGGAACTGTTTGCCGTCTGGAACCACGACCTGCGCGAATGGCTCAGCATGGACTCGATTCCCGGGATGTCTCACGTCGGCAAGGAAATCCTCAAGGCCACTGCCTGCACGACCATGGAGGAGGCACGAACGGCGTTCCTGAACCCGCGCAACGCTAACGCACGCATCGACACAATCCTGCGCAATGCCGACTCGATTGCTTTCCTGATTTGTGAAATGGGTCGACAACTCGACCCGCTCACTGAACCTGTTGCAGGACTCAGTTGAGTAAAAAAGCGCAGGCCCATGGGCCTGCGCATTCACCTGCTACGTGCCAGCGTCAGTCTTTCTGATCGCGCAATACGTTGCCTGAAGCCCCATCGATGCGGAACTCGTAGACGACACCATCAGCTTTGCGGCCCTCGCCTTTCCAATAGCCATCGTTGTCTGCCTCGATCTCATACACTTCGACATAACCGGCCTTGGTCTTGACGATCTCGATAGCCTTCTCGATGGTCACCCAACCTGCGCCTGGGCGGTCGGCCATGGCGGCACCCGCACTGAACAAGGCGGCGGTGGCGATAACAGCGGCAAAGGTTCTTTTGATCATTTTTTCACTCCATTTGTGGATGATGTTGGTCTGACGTCCTGTTTTTTGGGTGTCAGACGGAAAAATAAGTTCCACTTTGATGGGCATTCGCCATGACGGATGTTCTCGGCGCTTGGCCCACAAGGTTAGAATGCAGCAAACCAGGACGAGTCAATGACCCAAGAATCCCTCTCGGAAGCCGAATACGATGCGATCACCGATGCCGCCGCGCACTGGTGCATGCGTCTGCACGCTGTCGACTGCTCCGCCGAGGAGCGTCTGGCTTTCGAGCAATGGCGCGACGCCCATCCACTGCATGCCTTCGAATACGAAGCGATGCTGGAGATCTGGGACGTTGCCGAACATTTGCCGCGTCCGCAGCCAACCCCGAGCGTTCCACTGAACCCACCGGCGCCCGCCTGGCGTCGCTACGCAATGGCCGCCAGTGTCTGTGCCCTGGCGTTGCCGCTGGCGGCCTACGGTGGGTGGAACCTGGGCTGGCTGCCCAACAGCTACCAGCATTTCGCCGCCACCGACAATGTCCGTCAGGTGACGTTGAAGGATGGCAGCCAGGTCGAGCTCAACCTCAATACCGAACTGACCTTCAGCAATTACAAGGACGAGCGTCGTGTCACCCTGAAAAAAGGCGAAGCCTTTTTCGAGGTCAGCCACGATCTCTCCCACCCCTTCGTGGTTCGTGCCGGCGAGGGCAAGATCCGCGTGACCGGTACGCGCTTCAATGTCTGGCTCTATGAGGATCAGGTGCGGGTCAACCTGATCGAAGGCTCGGTGCTGGTGACCAGCAACGCTGCACTGCCCGGCGACGGCTTGCGCCTGGGGCGGGCCATGCAGGCGCAGTACAAGCACGGCGACTACATGCCGCAGATCAGCCAGACCTACCCCAACGACAACGCGCTGGCCTGGCGCAGCGGCAAACTGGTGCTGGATAACCTGGCGCTGAACGAAGCCTTGCCACTGATCAATCGATATCTGAGCAAACCGCTGAAACTCGCTGACGCCAGCACTGGAGCGATCCGCGTCGGCGGCGTCTACAACATCAAGGAGCTCGGTGGCCTGGTCAACACGCTGCCCAAGGTGCTGCCGGTCTATCTGACCCGCAATACCGAGGGTGATCCGGTCATCAATTCGATGCCCCGCCAGCCGCCAAAACCTGAAGCCTGAACCCGACAATAGAAAAGCCGCTGCCCCTCTTCAGGGTGCAGCGGCTTTTTCGTTCAGGTCGCGGTCAATCGGCTACTGCGTAGCCACCTTGGCCGGTTGAGCCGAAGTCTCACGAATGGCCTGCACCTGATACTGCGGATCAGCCTTGATCTGCGCTTCGGTGAAGGGCATGACGCGCCACTGCTTCTTCGAAAACGCTTCGGTCTGGTCCCGGGAGTATTTCGACGCCGGATCACTGGACAACGAGCACGCCAGCAGCCCCTGCGCCTGCGGGCCTTTGTCGTCGAAGGTCACCACTTGCAGATAGCTGGTGCCGCTGACCACTTCGAGCTTGCCGTCTTCGCGCGGCACGCTCTGGATGGCGTTGTAGATGCCCAGCGTCCCCGGCCCGCCATGAATCGCCGTTTGCCGGGCACCGCTGCTCACCACCTGAATATCACCCCAGCGGGTGTCAGGCTTGAGACCCATTTTTTCGGCACTGGCCAGCGACGCCAACATTGCTTCACGCAACGCCTTGCTCACTGCCGGTTGTTCGATCGCCAACCCGCGCGGGGTGTGTTGCGGATCTTTCGGATCGAACGGCACCCGCCAGATATCGGGCGACTCGAGCAGCGCCTGCATGACGTTCTGGAAATGCACCAGCCCACTGCCCGAATCCAGATTCGCTCGACCGTCCCAAACCTTGAGACTCGCGCAAACCGGCTTCAGTGCAGCCGCGTCGCCAGCCAGATCGGCAGCGCAGAATTTCAACAGATCGGGCAGCACCTGTGTCGCCAGATACACGTTGTCATCCATCACCATCTGTTGCAGATCCTTGACCGCCACCGGCCCTTGTTTGCCCATTGTGCTCAGACGATCCAGAGCAAATCGCGCACGCAGCCCCAGAGGCTGACCGTCCTGACTGATCAGTGGCGAAAAACCGGTCAACGGTTGCGCCGGGTTCACCAGCCACGCCGAATCATTGGAATGCTGGACGAAGTCGTTGCGCAGCAATTGCGGCAGCTGGCTGGCGGCATAGATACCCGGCTGCGCCGCTTGCGGGTCGATATCCCAGGCGCAGGCGCTGTGCGAACCGTCCAGCACAATCATCTGCAAGCCGGCGCGTGGATCACTGCACTGGGCGAGTTTTTCGGCGCTGACGTTGGGCACCACCGACAGGTTCATGTACAGCGTCTGGCCCTTGTCATCCACAGCCAGGGTGTTGACCCACGGGATGCCCTGAATCTTGTGCACCGAATCCTGCAGATCCTTGAGGTTGGCGGCCTGGTTCATCGCGTACCACTGCGTCAACACTCGGTCATTGCCCAGGTTGGCATCACGCAGGCTGTACGCGTACTGGTGATCCCAGTCGAGCTTGCCCGGCCACTGCACGATCGGGCCGAACGGCGAGCTGTAGATATCACGCGAAACCGGCGCCACCTGGCCGTCCGCCTGTTTGACCTGCACAGTGACGGTCTGCTTGCTCATCGGCAATGATTTGCCGTCCAGCAGGTAGCGTGTCGGGTCTTTCGGATCGAGTTGCAGGCGATACAGGGTGAAGTGCTTCGACGAGTCGACCGTGTGAGTCCAGGCCAGATGCTGGTTGAAGCCGATGTTGATCATCGGCAGCCCAGGTAACGCTGCGCCCATCACGTCGAGTTTGCCGGGAATGGTCAGGTGCATCTGGTAAAAACGCATGCCGCCGACCCACGGAAAATGCGGATTGGCCAGCAGCATGCCGCGACCGTTGAACGAGCGCTCGCTGCCGACCGCCACGGCGTTGCTGCCGCGATCCAGGGCGAAGCGCTGCATGCGCGTGTCCGCCACCTGATAGGCGCGTGCGTTGCTGCCGAGCTGTGCCGACGCCTGCGGCGGTGTTGCACCGGCCAACGCTTCGGCGAACTGCCCGACCCCGCCCTCGACCAACAGCCGGCGGGTGAGTTTCACCAGATCCTCGGCGGCGATATCCCGCACCCATTCACCTTGGCATTGCTGCGGCAAGCCTTGCTGGCGGCGCTCGGCCAGATAGCGGTTGTAGCCCGCCGCATAACCGTCGACCAGGTCGCGTACTTGCGCCGGCTGTGCCTGCCAGAACGCGGCGACTGCCTGCGGGGTATTGAGCCAGGTGAAAAACAGATCGCTGACGCGGTTTTCACGCCCCTCGACGGTGAACTGGTCCGGGCCGAAATAACGCGAGCGCTGACCATTGACCGTGACGATCTCGTTGGCCAGCAGGCACAGGTTGTCCTGGGCGTAGGCGTAACCGATACCGAATCCCAGTCCGCGCTCATTCTCTGCACGGATGTGCGGCACACCAAACCCGGTGCGACGAATCTCGGCGCTGGCTTGAGCGGCGGGACTGAATGCATGGGCCGACAGACTGAGCCCGAGAAACGCGCACGCAAAGGCTAGCCCGGTTAACTGTCTGGAAATAATCACACACGCTCCTGATCGATAGGACAAAGATCGGCGCGTGCGCCGGATCCGGTTTGAAGTTGACGCATGCGCCTGGGCGCAAGGTGGCTGTTCAGGAAACGAATCCGACGGAAAAAATTTAGCCCGGGCATCCACCGGACAACCCGGTGGTTACGGGAAAACAACGAATAAGCGACAAAATTTCTACATATTTCCTTTCATGATTCGCCGTGCTGAAACGTCTTGTTTAACGAGAGCTGGCAAAACGTTTCCTGATCAGGCTCTGAAAAGGAGTAATCCCATGTACAACTCGCAACTACCAACGGACGGTAGCCAGGCGTCACAAGGAGCTTCCATGAGCCCCCACGCGAGCAGTTTCGCACCCAGCCCCGAGCGACAGGGCAATGAGCGCATTCGCCTGCTGCTCAAAAGCTTTGGCCTGCGCACCAGCCTGGTTCGTCTTAAAGTCATCGACGCCCTGCTGGTCGCCGCGCAAAGCGATCGACGCCTTGGGGTGCGCGGCGTGCACAGCCAACTGCTGGACCTGGACGTCCCGCTGTCGTTTCTCAGTGTGCGCGAAGTATTGAAGCGCCTGTGCGCCGAAGGTGTCGTCACCTTCAACCCGGACAAGAGTTACAGCCTGCATCCACAGGCTGCTGCAGTGCTCAATCACGATTGAAGCGCCCCGCGATCGCCGTCAGGGCTTGACCTTGCGGCGCATCACCCCGTTGATCACCACCACGACCACCGCCACACCGATGGCGATGTACTGGAACATCTTCTCGCTGATCATCCCGGCGTTCTGCAGCCAGGACAGGCCGAGCATGATCGCCAGCACCGACAGGGCGATCAGTATCGAGTATTTCAAACGTTGCTTCTGAGTCATTGCGGGTTCCTGAAACTTTCAAATGTATCCGGTTTGTATCCGATTGCATGCCATGCACATACCGTGTCACGGGGATGGGCCGGGGCAAACGCGGTCTCATGTTACAGCCGATGAAGAGTTTTGGCTTCATGACGGCGTAACCATGAGGATTTCTGAAATGTTCCGTCGAATCACCTGGCTGATTCCCGTCCTTGCCGTACTGACCTTGAGTGGCTGCATCATTTTTCCCCACGGAGGCTGGCATGACGACCACCATCGCTACCAGGAAGGCTCCGGTTATTACCATCGATAGAACAGGATTGTTCGCCTGCCGGTACGTCTGAACTACCGGTCGAGAAACACCACAAGTCTTTTCAGCAACTACCATGCCCGCCGCCCGGCGGGCATTTTTATTGGCGCGCCGTCCCCTGAACAGCACCGGTACGAGACGGGCGCCGACTCACTTAAATACGTTGTAAGTATTTGAAATCTCATGTCGCAGCAAAGCATTAGAGGCTGCGACGACTCTGCCTCTAGTCTCTGCGGACTTTCTCGATCAATGGAACAGGGATGTCATGCAGAGAACTTTGATCGTAATGGGACCGGTGCAGATAATTGGATTCTGCCTGGCCATTACCGCTTTTGAATTGATCACGTACATGGCGAGCGACATGATCATGCCCGCCATGCTGACGGTGACCGACGAATTCAACGCCGATGCCCGGCATGTACCAAACGCCTTCAATTTGTACCTGATCGGCGGCGTCTGCCTGCAGTGGCTGATCGGTCCCCTCTCCGACCGTTACGGCAGACGCCGCTTGTTGTTGCTCGGCTGTGCGCTGTTCGGCCTGGCCTGCGGCGCGGCGGTCATGACGCAGCGCATTGAAGCGTTCAATGCGTTGCGCCTGATTCAAGGCATGGGCCTGGGCTTCGTGGTTGCCGTCAGCTATCCGACGCTGCAGGAAGTGTTCTGCGAAGCCGACGCGGTGCGGCTCATGGCCTTGCTGGGCAATGTCGCGCTGTTGTCGCCGCTGCTCGGGCCGTTGCTCGGCAGTTTGCTGCTGGAATGGTTGAGCTGGCGGCAGCTGTTTCTCGGCCTGGGGGCGGCGAGTGCCGTGGTCTGGCTCGGTCTGTTGGTCTGGATGCCGGAAACCATTGGTGTGGTGCGACGCGACGGGCAACGACAGGCGCCTGTAGCGTTCTCGTTCAGGCAAATCCGCCGCGGTTACCTGACACTGCTGCGCAATCGCCGATTCGTCGGCAGCAGCCTGGCGCTGGGCTTGATGAGTTTGCCCCTGATTGCCTGGATCGGACTGGCACCGGTACTGCTGATGCAGCGCCTGGAGCTGTCTGCGCTGGAATATGGTCTGTGGCAGATCCCGGTGTTCTCGGCGGTAATCATTGGCAATCTGCTGCTGGACCGACTGCTGAGCACGCACACGCTTTGGTGGGTGATCAGCCTGTCATTGTGGCCGTTCTGCCTCGGTCTGCTGATGTTGATCGCCGCCGCCCTGCTGTCGACTTCCCTGCCATGGGCTGTCGCCGGTCTTGCCGTGTACGCGCTCGGGCTGGGCATGAGCAACGCCGCGCTGTACCGGCTGGCACTGTTTTCCAGCGATGAAGGCAAAGGTCTGGTCTCGGCCATGATCGGCATGCTGTCGATTGCCGTAATGGGCGCCGGCGGATCGCTGATCGCCGTCATTGGCGGTGGCGATAGCCTTCAGTCGTTCTCCCTGTGGGCAGCCCTCGGCGGCCTGCTGTGCCTGCCCCTGCTCCAGCGCCTTCTGCGCAAAAAACCTGCGGCGCCCGCCACGCCAAATACCCATCAATAAGGACATTCGATGACTCGATTCCCCCACAGCGACGCGCTTTGCGCGTTGCCGCAACCCTATTGCCCGGAGTCCGTACCCACGGGGCTGTTCAATCAGGCCATGGCTGAAGTCAGCCGATTCCACGCCAGCCATACGCCCGGTTACAGCCATTGGTTGAGCGCCCACTCTATCGATATCGATGCACTGGACACGCTGGATGACTGGTCGCAACTGCCGCCGATTTTCGCCAGTTTCTTCAAGCAACATTTGCTGCTCAGCCCCACGGGGGAAGACGCACTGGAACTGACCTCCTCCGGCACCAGCGGCCAGAAGAGCCGCATGCGCTACGACTCGCGCAGCCTCGGGGCGGCGCAGTACATGGTCGAACGGATTTTCGCGCAATACGGCTGGATCACTCCGCACACGCCCTGCAATTATCTGCTGTTGAGCTACGAGCCAGAGCAGACGATCACCTTGGGCACCTCCTTCACCGATCAATTTCTGTGTCGCTTTGCCCCCGTCAATCGAGTGGTGTACGCGCTGCGCGCCAATGGCGATGGCCACCAGTTTGATCTGTTCGGTGTGATCTCGGCCCTGCAGGCGTTTGCCGAAGAAGGCTTGCCGGTACGCATTTTCGGCTTCCCGGCGTTTCTCTGGGAAACCCTGCAACGCATGCGCGCCACCGGCGTGGCGCAGCTGCAACTGCCGGCGGGATCACTGGCATTTTTCGGCGGCGGCTGGAAAACCCGCGCTGCCGAAGAAGTCCCCAAACAACAGCTGTACGCGCGGATCCAGCAACAACTGGGCATCGATGCCCGTGACTGTCGCGATGGCTATGGTGCGGTCGAGCATGCGGTGCCCTACATCGAATGCGCCCATCATCGCTTTCACGTACCGGTCTATTCGAAAGTCTACGTGCGCAGCGCGCTGGATTTTTCCGTCCTGCCCTATGGGCAACGTGGTTTGCTGAACCTGGTCTCACCGTACATTTCTTCAAGTCCGGCACACGCGGTGGTCATGAGCGACCTCGCCACGTTGCATCCCGGCTCCAGCTGCGACTGCGGACTGCCCAGCGACTGGTTCGAACTGCATGGCCGCGCCGGCACCACAGCCGCCAGGAGCTGCGCCATGGCCGCCTCCGAACTGTTGGGGAGGCACTGACATGTTCTTGATCAACGGACAACTGCACAGCGACATCAACCTCGATAATGCCGTGCAGCAACTACTCCTGGAGCTGCCACTACGGCTGCAGACACCGCTTGAAACCAGCACGCTGCTGGCAGCCACCGAAGCCTTCGCGGAACGCCTGTTGCATCAGACGTCGGCGCTGGCGCTCGATGCCGGGCAACGTCAGGCACTGATCGATTTCTGCCAACCTGCCGCGTTGCAGGCCAAGCTTGATCGCGAACTCGGTCTGCAACCCGATTCGCTACGCCGCATCGATTATCGCCAGCCGCGCTTCGAGCGCTGGAGCCCGCTGGGCCTGGTCGTGCACATCACGCCGGCCAACGCTCCGCTGCTGGCGTTCTGTGCGGTGCTGGAGAGCCTGTTGAGCGGCAATGTCAACTGGTTGCGTCCCAGCAGCAGCGACGGCGGCTTCACCGCACAACTGCTCCAGGCCTTGCTCGAAGCCGACGCAAGCGGGCAACTCGCTGGCTACGTGGCCGTGCTGCCGACAACCACCGGACAAATCGGCCAACTGTGCAAACACGCCAACGGTGTCGCGGCCTGGGGCGGCGAAAGTGCATTGCACGCAATCCGCCAACAGCTTGCGCCGGGCTGCCGCTGGATCGATTGGGGGCACCGAATCAGTTTCGCCTATCTGACCCCGGATGCGGCGTCGCCCACGGTATTCGATGCCATCGTGGACGAAGTCTGTCGCCTCGATCAGCAAGCCTGTTCCAGTCCGCAATGGCTGCTGGTGGACAGTGACGACGCGGTCGTAATGAGCGACATCGGCGCGCAACTGGCCGAGGCGTTTGAACGCCGCGTCGGACAATGGCCAGCCCTCACCCCCACCCTTGAGGAAGCCTCGCAAGTCACCACCTGCACGGCGATGGCACAGTTGAGGCAGAGTTTTACCGGGCAAACCGGCCAGGTCTGGAATACGCCGGGCTGGCGAGTGATCTGGAGCCACGACCGCCAGCTTGAGCCCTCGGCGCTGTTTCGCAGCCTGCTGCTCAAGCCGGTACCCCGCGAGTTGCTTACCGGTACGCTGCAACCCTGGCGCAATGTGTTGCAGAGCTGTGCCTTGTTGTGTCCGGAGGCGCAGATCGGCGAACTGGCACAGACGCTGATTGCCGCCGGTGTCACCCGCATTGCCCCGATCGGCGCTATCCACGACGGCTACGACGGCGAACCGCATGACGGTGTCTACGCCTTGCAGCGCCTGAGCCGACGGGTGTCGGTCAGCTTGCCGCCGTCGATGCTCGCGAGCCGTGCCGCCCTTGATCGCCTGCCTTTGCCGCCCGCGCTGGCCGGCGTTCCGCTCATGGACAAGCAAACCTTCGTCAATCAGCCACCCGACCCGGCGGCGCAGCTGTATTTTCGCTCCGGGGGCAGCAGCGGCACGCCGGTCCTTTCGGGCTTCAGTCACGACGATTTCCAGCGCCAGATGCGTGCAACTGCCGATGGTCTGTTTGCAGCGGGTCTGGACCCGGCGCGGGACAGGGTCATGAACCTGTTCTTCAGCGGTGGGCTATACGGTGGTTTTTCCAGCTTCACCAAAGTACTGGAACAACTGCAGGTCAGGCATTGGCCGATGGGCGCTCCGGCGGACGACGATTACCAGGAAATCGCGCAAATCATCATCGAACAGCAGATCACCGTGCTGATCGGCATGCCCGGCACCCTGCACCGGCTATTCCTCAACGAGCAACCGACTTTGCGTCGCTATGGCGCCATCAGCAAAGTCTTTCTCGGCGGCGAACACCTGAGTGAGCACACCCGCGAGTTACTGCACAGCTGCGGCGTCAAGCTGATTCGTTCGGCGATCTACGGCAGCGTCGATGCGGGTCCCCTGGGCCACGCTTGCCAGGCTACGGCAGACGGCGTTTTCCACGTGATGAGCGATATCCAGCATCTGGAGATCGTCGATTTTGCGCATGACACGCCGGCCGGAGACGGCGAGTCCGGCCGTCTGCTGGTGACCTCCCGGGCACGCCAGGGCCAATCCGTGCAGCGCTATGACATCGGCGACAGCGGGCGCTGGCTGCCCGGTCCGTGTGAATGCGGTCTGCCTTCTCCGCGCTTCGAGCTGCTGGGGCGCCACGGCAAATTGCTGCGTATCGGTACCGACTTCATTTCGCTGACGACACTGGCGCACCACCTGCAAACGCCCTTTCAACTGATCCTCGATCACGGCCCTGATGGCCTGGAGCGCATGCGTTTGCGCAGCCCTCAGGCACCGCAGGAAACCCATCGACAACTGCAGGACTACCAGAAGCTGACTTCGTTGGTGCAGACCGGCCTGCTCACCGTGGACGTCGAGCAATGTGCCGTCGAGCAGTTCGCCCGGAACAGACACAGCGGCAAGACGCCGTTACTGATTGACCAACGCCGCTGACCGCAGACACCTGCACGCGGCCCCCGCCCTTTTATAAGAAAAGATCATGAACACAACCGTTGAATTGACCACCCTGCTCAGTTTCACCCGCCAACATTCGGCTTATTACCGCGAGCATTTCAAGGACGTCGCAGCGCCCATCAGCACTTTGGCCGAACTGCCCTTGATCGACCCTGTGCATTATTGGCGCGACAGCCAGCATCCAGACCAATGGCCGGTGCTGACCGCAACCCCGCACGATGCACTGATCTTCAAGACCGGGGGCACCACCGGCTCCGGCAAACTGTCGCTGTTCACCCGCGCCGAATGGCAAACCCTGGTGCGTGATTTCGGACGCCATCTCACGGCGCAACTGAACCCCGGTGACCGGGTTGCGAACCTGTTTTTCGTCGGCGACCTATATGCGAGTTTCATCTTCATCCACGACGCCCTGAGCCATGTCGAGACGCCCGTCTGCGAGTTCCCGTTTACCGGAGAGGCCGACAGCGGCGTGCTGGCCGACTCGATCGGTGCCTACCGGATCAACGTACTGGCGGGCGTACCCGCCCAACTGCTGAAGTTCGCCGCCTGGCTTGAGCGTCAGTCACGGACGCTGGAAGGTGTCGAAACGCTGCTCTACGGCGGTGAGAGCCTGTTCCCCGCGCAACTGCAATTGCTCGACCGGGTGTTCCCGAACGCACGCATCGCCTCGATCGGCTATGCCAGCGTCGACGCCGGTCTCATCGGCATCAGTGCCCGCGATTGCGCCCTGGGCGAGCACCGGATGCTGGAAACACACAGTGTGCTGGAGATCATCGATGAAGTGACCGGTGAGGTCATCGAAGAATGCAACCGCAATGGACGGCTGGTCTTGACCAACCTGACGCGGCGCCTGATGCCGGTGATCCGTTACCCTGTCGGCGACCTGGCCTGCTGGCGCGAACCCGCCGGGACGCCGATGCGCAAATTCGCCCTGGCAGGCCGCAGCATGCACAGCCAGCGTGTGCGGGTGGGCGTATTGAGCCTGGACACGGGTGATATTGCCGATCTGGTGCGAGCCATCGGCAACAGCGACGATTGGCAACTGCTCATCGAACAGCAGGGAAAGAAAGACCTGCTGAGTCTGCGCTGGGTAGCGGGCACGCAAACGTCTGACGTTGCCCTGGCGACCACAAGGCTGCGACGCGCGCTGATTGGCCAATACCCGTTGATCGAGCAGTTGCACGCCGATCATCTGCTGGACCTGCACGTGATCGACTGCGCTAATGACGAACTGGCTTGTCATCCGCGCTCCGGCAAACGTCAGCGGGTCGTCGACCGGCGCGAATATGGCACCCCGTGCCTGAGGCGAGGATGATGGATACGGTAATCCTGCGACGCTATCGGATCGGCGATGCAGCGGCGGTCAGCTGTCTGTTCCGGAAAATCTACGGCGACCATTACGTGCAACCGCACGTCTATTTGCCCTGCATGATCAGCCAAAACCACCGCGATGGCCGCTGGCACTCGATGGTGGCTCTGATGAACGGCGAAATCTGCGGGCACGCCACTTTGTTTCGCCAGGCCGCCAGCCACTCACTGACGGCAGAACTGGCATTGAGCGTGGTGCACCCGGAAACTCGCGGACAGAACATTGCCACGCAATTGGGCCAGCAGTTGCTGATTCATGCTCAGGCGCTTGATTGCCGGGGCGTGACCATCAAGCAGGTGACGCAACACCCGTACACACAACGCATGGCCGCCGGTCTCGGCTTTCACAGTTGCGGGTTGTTGCCGGACTACGTGCCCACGCCCTTTGGCGGCCCGGGACGCGAGACGATCATAGTCGGCCACTGCTGCATCGACGGCTATCGACGTCCACTGCCGGCGCTGTTCTGGCCAGAAGCTTGTCGCGAGTTGATGCTGCACCTGGAAACAGCGTTTGGCACCGCAGACAACGCCGCGCCCTGGAAGGGCCCGAAGGTGCATTTCGAACATGCATCGGGGCGTTATGACATGGTGTTGAAAGTACTCGAGGACGACCTGTTCCAGCAGTTGGAACAACTGCCGACGCAGTGGCTGATTTCGCTCCGGCTCAGGCTCGCCGAGGGGTTTGCCAGCGCCTTGCACAAACTGGCTGCAGTGGGTTTCGCCTTCACCGGAGTTATCCCCGATGACCGCAGCGAAGGCTGGCTGGCGTTGTTTCATCGCGGGTATCAGGCATCTGCGCTGACGTTGCACTGCCCGCACATGCAACACCTGCAGGATCAGGCTCGACAGAGCGGTGAAATCAATCCGCAGTAGACATGAAAACGGCCCGTCCACAGGATGGACGGGCCGTAGAGGGTCGGCTTATGCCTTGGCTTTGATGCCTTGATCCACAGGTTTGGGCGCGTTGCCTTCACCGTAGGTTTTCAGGTTCTGCAGCACGTAGATCGCCTTTTTATATTCGGGGATCAGATTCTTGCCGTAAGCGTTGCCATTGAGGCCATTGCTCTGGATAGCGTCGAGCTGGGTCGCGAAGTACTCCAGCGCGTTGAATTTGGCATCAACGTCTTTGGTCACGCCGAACCGGTCGAACTTGTCGCCAGCATTGAGCAACGTGAACGAAGTGATCTCGGAGATCAGGCCGCGGCTGCGCAGGAAAACACTCAGATTGCCCAGTTGCTTGACCGAGACGTTCGCCGGATCGAAGCCCTTGATGTTCTTGCGCAGGCCCTGCTTGTCCATTTCGGCGGTGTTCAGCGCGTTCGGGTCATTACCGACCATGCTCAGCATCTGCTGCACCTTGACGCTCTGATTCACCTGCTTTTTCGCACCCGTGTTGCGAACCAGCACCCCTGCCTTGCTCTCCCAGCCGCCGACAATGCCGATCGTCATGAGAAGACTCCCTGTGAAAAAACCATGAAATGTCCTTGCTGGACCACTCGAATGCCGGGAAGTATCTACCGGCCAACTAGTGGCACCAACCCTTTTAGTGCAGTCGCTTACAATTTTTGTACATTCTCGATACAAATCGCCACAGATGCGCTATCTCGGGCATTTCTGCTGATTGCGCGAACCTTGTTGAGGGTTTTTGGGGTTCTTGCAAAAGCCGCTCAATTTATTTGTATCAAGGCCGATACGCGCTTTTGGCCTGCCTTGCGCGTTCTTGCACGAAAGTACCTAAAGCTTCCCCGCTCGCCGACGATACGCTGATGTACCCCCGCCGCTTTCCCCCGACTCCACAATAAAAATTTGCAGCTCAAGGACCGGTATCCATGCCCGCATTCCGCACCATTCAGGCTCGCTACACGCTGTTTCTGGTTCTGTTCATCCTGCTGCTGTCGGTGTTGACCGTGGTCGGTATCAGCCAACTGGTCGCGCCCAAGCTGCGGCATACCGAAGAGCAAGTCGTGCTCAATCGCATCGCCGAAGTCGCCGAGCAGATCCAGGGCGAACTGAACAAAGTGCAGTCACAGCAACGCAGCATCACCCAAACCATTCCCCTGCTCGACAGCGCGGCCATCGACACGGTGTTGCCGGGACTGGTGGATCAATACGGCGAGCTGAAAGTATTTGGTGGCGGGATCTGGCCATTGCCGGGCCAGCGTGAGGCCGGGCGCAACAAATTCAGTACCTTCTGGCACCGCGACGCCTCGGGCAAACTGGCGGTGAATACCTTCTGGAACAGCGACGCCGCCCCCAACTACTACGACCAGAGCTGGTACAAGGGCGGCATGCAGACCCCGCGCGGCCAGTGCGCCTGGGCCGCGGCCTATAAAGACGACGCGAGTGCCGAGCCGCGCACCAACTGCGCCATGGCGATCCAGAAAAACGGCGCGGCCTGGGGCGTTTCGACCATCGACGTGACACTGGGCTTCTTCAACGACCTGGTCGCGCGCAAGGAAAAAGACCTGAATGCCGAAATGCTGATCGTCGAGGCCGACGGCAAGATCATCAGCAACAGCTCGCGCATCAGTGGCCCGATCGTGCTCAAGAACATCAGCGAGCTGGCCGCCGGCTCAACCTTCGCCAGCCAGGTCAAGGCCGGCCTGCAGCATCGCGATCAGGCGCAACGCGTCGAGTTCGACAACAACGGCGAGGCCAGCACCTTCTTCATGCGCCCGATCGAGGGCACGCCGTGGTTCCTCGCCACCGCCCTGCCGACCAAGATGCTCACCGCCCAGCGCGATGACGTACTCAGCAGCCTGAGCCTGTTGCAGATTCCACTGGTGATCCTGCTGGTGTTGTTGCAGGTCTATGCAATCCGCCAACTGGTTTCGCGGATGAAAGCGCTGAAAGCCAACATCGACTTGTTGTCCAGCGGCGATGCCGACCTGACCCGGCGCATCACCATCCGTGCCGAAGATGAACTCGGGGCCATCGGCCATTCGGTCAACACCTTCATTGCCTACCTGCAAAACATGATCGGAGAAGTGACCCAGGCCACCGGCGCCATGGCCACCAGCCTCGACGACCTGCAACGGACGTCGGCGCACACCAGCCAGATCCTGCTACGTCATGCTTCAGAAACCGATCAGACCGTGACGGCCATCACCGAAATGAGCTCGACCGCCGACAGCGTGGCGCAGAACGCCGCTGAAACCGCGGCCTTCACTCAGCGCGCCAACGAAAACGCCGACCGTTCGCGAGTGGTGGTGGGTGAAGCGACCAACAGTGTGGTGGCCTTGATCGACGAAGTGGCCAGTGCCACCCAGAAAGTCGAGAACATGCAGCAGGACGCGCAACGCATCACCGAGATTCTCGGGGTGATCGGTGCGATTGCCGGGCAGACCAACCTGTTGGCACTCAACGCCGCCATTGAAGCGGCCCGCGCGGGTGAACAAGGACGCGGTTTTGCCGTGGTTGCCGATGAAGTGCGCGCCCTCGCCGCCCGTACTCAGGCCAGTACCTCGCAAATCAATGAAATGTTGATCCGCCTGACCCAAGGCGTGAGTTCCTCGGTCAGCGCCATGGAGAATACTCAGGCCAGCTGCCAGTCCGCCGCCGACGCCACGGCGCGGGTCAACTCGGGCCTGGACGAAATGGCCGGCTCGGTCAGCCACATCAACAGCCTCAGCACGCAGATTGCCACCGCTGCCGAACAGCAAAGTGCGGTGACCGAAGAGATCAACCGCAGCATGGTGCAGATCCGCCACATGGTCGAGGAACTGGTGCACAGCGGCCAGGCCAGCGAACTCAACACCCGCCAGTTGCTGGAAGCCAACAGCCGGGTCAGCGCGATTATGGGGCGGTTCAAGGTCCGTTGACCCCTGTCTTTCCACATTGGTTTTCTGCCCTACAGATAACCAATGTGGGAGCGAGCCTGCTCGCGAAAGCCTGGTTTCAGTCGCTGCCTCCAGTGCCTGACCCACTGCCTTCGCGAGCAGGCTCGCTCCCACAGGGGGACGCCAGATCTGGCCACCTGACAGATTTGTAATGTCTCACTCAGCAGGCTGTCAGCCTTGATCGACGATCATCCTGCCAGTCTGCCTTGTATCAACTTGAAACACTCCGTTGATGCCGGGCAAGATAATCCGGTCAAAATGGCCGCCTGAAAATGCCCCCCCTGTGGTGAGGGGGTTTATCCCCGATGGGCGCGGAGCGTCCCTTCTTTTCGGGCCCGCTGCGCAGGCCATCGGGGATAAATCCCCTCGCCACAGGTGTCCATCAGTGCTTTACCTCCGAGTCGAGACCGCCCCTCATGCGAAATCCTTTGCGACTGGCCGCCCTGAGCGCCCTGCTCCTGTCCTCCCTGGCCCAGGCTGCCGACCTGATCCCGATCGAAGTCCATCGCGACGCCAACTGCGGCTGCTGCAAAAAATGGATCAGCCACCTCGAAGCCAACGGTTTCAAAGTCGAAGACCACGTCGAATCCGACATGAGCAGCTTCAAGCAGCAACACGGCGTGCCACCGCGCCTGGGTTCCTGCCATACCGCGCTGATCAACGGCAAGTTCGTCGAGGGCCATGTGCCGGCTGAGCAAGTGCTGGCCCTGAGCAAACGCGACGACCTGCTGGGCGTGGCCGCACCGGGCATGCCGATGGGTTCTCCGGGCATGGAAATGGATGGCATGAGCGATGCCTATCAAGTGATCGGCCTGAAAAAGGACGGCACGGACGTGGTGGTGGCGGACTACCCGGCCCACTGATGGCCGCCGGTTACGTCGGGCTGTTCGCAGCCGCGTTCGGCGCTGCAACGCTGTTGCCATTGCAATCCGAAGCGCTGCTGGTCGGCCTGATCGCCAGCGACCGCTACTGGCTGTGGGGGCTGCTGGGCGTGGCGACGCTGGGCAACGTGCTCGGTTCGCTGGTCAATTGGTGGCTGGGACGTGGCCTCGAACGCTTTCAGGGTCGACGCTGGTTTCCCGTCAGCCGCAACCACATGACCACGGCACGCAAACACTACGAGCGTTATGGGCACTGGTCGCTGCTGCTCAGCTGGCTGCCGGTCATTGGCGATCCGCTGACCCTGATCGCCGGTGTCATGCGTGAGCCGCTCGGGCGCTTTCTGTTGATTGTCACCTTCGCCAAGGGCGCGCGTTACGCCGTGGTGGCGATGTTGACGCTGGGCTGGCTCGATTGAACATTCCGCCGTTGCCGTTGCCTGTGGTTAACATCGCCCTAATCCGGACGCTCCAGCATCAGCCGATTTCAATGGAGTTTGCCCTTATGTCCGTCACGCTAACCCGCTGGCTGCCCGGCCTGTTCCTGACTGCTGCGCTGCCGCTGTTTGCGCATGCTGCCGAACCCACTGAAGCGGCGCCCGGCGCAGGCCCCACTTATGGTGCGCAGCTGCAAGGCTTCCAGTACCCCTACACACTCAAGCACTTTGCCTTTCAGTCCCAGGGTAAATCCCTGCAGATGGGTTACATGGACGTCGCCGCCCACGGCAAGGCCAACGGCCGCACCGTGGTGCTGATGCACGGCAAGAACTTTTGCGCCGCCACCTGGGACAGTTCGATCAAGGCCTTGAGCGAGGCTGGATACCGGGTCGTCGCGCCGGATCAGATCGGTTTCTGCACCTCCAGCAAACCCGATCACTATCAATACAGCTTCCAGCAACTGGCAACCAACACCCAGCAACTGCTCAAGGCGCTGGGCATCCAGAAAGCCACCCTGCTCGGCCACTCCACCGGCGGCATGCTCGCCACCCGCTACGCCTTGCTGTTTCCCGATCAGGTCGAACAACTGGCACTGGTCAACCCGATCGGCCTGGAAGACTGGAAGGCCCTCGGCGTGCCGTATCGCACCGTTGATCAGTGGTATCAGCGCGAACTCAAAGTCACCGCCCAAGGCATTCGCGACTACGAACGCAACACTTATTACGACGGCCGCTGGAAGCCCGAATTCGACCGTTGGGTCGACATGCTCGCCGGTCTGAGCAATGGCCCGGGCAAAGCCCAGGTGGCATGGAACTCGGCGCTGATCTACGACATGATCTTCACCCAGCCGGTGTACTACGAGTTCAAGGACCTGAAGATGCCGACCCTGTTGCTGATCGGTACGTCCGACACCACGGCCATCGGCAAGGACCTCGCCTCTCCAGAGGTCAAGGCAAAAATCGGCCACTATGATGTGCTCGGCAAGCAGGTCGCCAAGCTGATTCCCCAGTCGACGCTGGTCGAATTCCCCGGCATGGGCCACGCGCCGCAGATGGAAGAACCGGAGCAATTTCATAAAGCGTTGCTTGGCTGGCTGAACAATACCAATCCCGTTCGTTGATGAGGTAAGGCTGATGGCGATGCAGATTGCAGTGATTGATGACTGGCAGGACGTGGCACGGGATGTGGTCGACTGGTCGGTGCTCGACAGCATTGGCGAAGTGACGTTTGAGCATGATTACCCGGCGGACAACGCCACCCTGGCCGAGCGACTGGGCCGGTACCAGGTGATCTGCGTGATGCGCGAGCGCACGCGGTTCGACCAGGACCTGCTGCAGCGCTTGCCCAACCTCAAGCTATTGGTCACTGGCGGCATGCGCAACGCAGCGCTGGACATGCAGGCGGCCGCCAGCCTCGGGATCAAGGTCTGCGGCAGCGATAGCTACAAGCACGCGGCGCCGGAGCTGACCTGGGCATTGATCATGGCCGCCACGCGCAATCTGGTGAATGAAGCCAATTCCCTGCGTGCCGGCCGCTGGCAGCAAGGGCTGGGCGGCGACCTGCACGGCAAGACGCTGGGCATCCTCGGTCTTGGCAGCATTGGCCAGAAGGTGGCGCAATTCGGCCAGGTGTTCGGTATGCGCGTAATCGCCTGGAGCGAAAACCTCACCGCCGAACGCGCCGAAGCATCCGGCGTGACCTGGGTCAGCAAGCAGCAATTGTTCGAACAGGCCGATGTGCTGTCGGTGCACCTGGTGCTCAGCGAGCGCAGTCGCGCACTGGTCGATGCGCAGGCGCTGGACTGGATGAAACCCACCGCGCTGCTGGTCAACACCGCCCGCGGGCCGATTGTCGATGAAGCGGCGCTGATCAAGGCCTTGCAGAAACAGAAGATCGCCGGGGCAGCACTGGACGTGTTCGATCAGGAACCGCTGCCGGCACTGCACCCGTTTCGCACGCTGGACAATGTGCTGGCCACGCCGCATGTGGGGTACGTCAGCCGGCAGAACTACGAGCAGTTCTTTGCGCAGATGATCGAGGATATTCAGGCTTGGGCGGCGGGGAGCCCGCTTCGCCTGTTGAACTGATCGCAATTTTTGGAGGGCGGTGGACCGACTGATGCCTTCGCGAGCAAGCCCGCTTCCACAGGGAACTGCGTACACCGGTCAAATGTGGGAGCAAAGGGGCCATCCCACAATTGATTGGTGTACGACGCATTTCCAGTGTGGGAACGGGCTTGCTCGCGAAGGGGCCCGGACAGACAACAAATCAACAAACTGCCCGCACCACAACAGTGCACCCTCCCTTCCCGCTAGCACAGAAACGTGACCGGACAGTCACCGTTTTGGCCCTCTCCAGCAAAAAAACCTGCACTTCGTCGGTGCGTTCGCCCCTGCAAACCCTGCCTTTCACCGCTGACAAACCGATTGTCGAACAATTTACCCATTTGCTCTGGCCCGCTCTAGGATCTGGCCTAGACTGATTTTCGCGGGGCTCGACCTGCCGGTCACAATGCGGAAAAAAAGTCGAAACTTTTGCGCGAAGCGACGGGTCATCTGAAACACAGGGGCAACGCGACTGGTGCAATCCTTGCAACGGCCCCTCCACCCATTCTGCTTGCGCGTGTTGGGTAGCGTTTGCTCACCGATGCGTGGCGCGTTTGCGCCCGGCCACAGGACTTGGCCAAGGACATCGCTTGTTCAAGACAAGAATCAGATCAACGACACGGGAGATTCATATGATCAGTGCGGCATTGGATATTCAGGGAGAGCGTGCTCAGCAGGCCGTTGGCGAATCGAGCAGCGTGAGTCTTCCCGGCAGCCGGTCGATCAGCGTCCCAAGCACCAAAACGCTGACGCCGGTCGCCAGCCAGAATCCCAACAAGAAGAAAGTGTTGTTCGTGACCTCGGAAATCGCCGACCTGGTGAAGACCGGCGGTCTGGGTGACGTTTCCGCCGCCCTGCCCCGCGCCATGGCGCACCTGCACGATGTGCGGGTATTGATCCCCGGTTACCCGCAGGTGATGCACAGCGAAAACCCGATCCACATCATCGGCGAACTCGGTGGCCACGCCGCGCTGCCACCGTGCAAGATCGGCCGCATGGACATGCCCGACGGGCTGGTGATCTACGTCCTGATCTGCCCCGAACTGTATGAGCGCGAAGGGTCGCCCTACGGCGCCAACAATGGCCGCGACTGGCCGGACAACCACATTCGTTTCGCCCGCCTAGGCCTGGCCGCTGCCGACATCGCCGCCAACCTGGCGCAAATTCACTGGTGCCCGGATCTGGTGCACGCCCATGACTGGCCCGCCGGCCTCGCGCCTGCCTATATGCACTGGCGCGGGCAGCGCACGCCGACCCTGTTCACCATTCACAACCTCGCCTACCAAGGCGTGACCAGCCTCGGCTCATGCCCGGAGCTCGGCATTCCGAACCATGCCCTGCAACAGGAAGGCATGGAGTTCTACGGCAAGATGTCGTTCCTCAAGGCCGGCATGGCGTATTCGAGCCACATCACCACGGTCAGCGCGACTTACGCGCAGGAAATCACCACCCCGGACTTCGGCTGCGGCCTCGACGGTTTTCTCGCCGCCAAGACCCAGCAAGGCTTGCTCAGCGGCATCCCCAACGGCATCGACGAGAGCTGGGACGCAGCCACCGACCCGCACCTGTTCGCGCCATTCGCCATTGGCGACTGGGAAGGCAAAGCGGTCAACGCCGCCCATGTGCGAGAACTGTTCGGCCTGAACGATTCCACCGGGCCGCTGTTCGCCGTGGTTTCGCGTCTGGTCTATCAAAAAGGTCTGGACCTGACGCAGGCGGTGTCCGAATACATCGTGCGCAACGGCGGCCAGATCGCAATCATCGGTCGCGGCGAGCCGGAAGAAGAACAGGCCATGCGCGAACTGGCGCTGCGCTTCCCCGGGCAGATCGGCGTGCGCATCGGCTTCAATGAAACCGACGCCCGGCGCATGTTTGCCGGCAGCGATTTTCTGCTGATGCCGTCGCGTTATGAACCCTGCGGCCTGAGCCAGATGTACGCCCAGCGCTTCGGCTCGTTGCCGGTGGCACGCAACACCGGCGGGCTGGCAGACACCATCGAGAACGGCGTCACCGGCTTCCTCTTCGACGAGTCCACTGCCGACAGCTACCGCGAAGCCCTGAGCCGCGCGTTCAAGGTGTTCGCCTTCCCCGAACTGCTCAATGCCATGCGTTGCCGGGCGATGGCCGCGCCGTTCAACTGGTGCAAAGCGGTCGAACCCTACGCTGAACTCTACGAACAACTGGTCGCCAAGGCGCTGGGTAAAGCCGGCCACAAATAAATCAGGGAGTTTTCCACGATGCCGTTACGGACCCAAGAAAACTGGCCCCACGGCGCGATCATGCAGGACGCCGAACACACACAATTTGCGCTGTGGGCACCGGATGCGTTTTACGTCAGTGTCGAGCTCGCAAACGGCCAGTCCCTGCCGATGCTGCCGCAGGGCGATGGCTGGTTCGTGATCAAGACCCGGTGCCCGGCGGGCACTCGCTACCGCTACAACATCGATGGCGAACTGGACGTGCCCGACCCGGCTTCCCGCGCCCAGGACGGTGACCTTGACCACCACAGCGTGGTGGTCGATCCACTGGCCTATCAGTGGCGCCACACCACCTGGCATGGTCGGCCGTGGAGCGAAGCGGTGATCTACGAGCTGCACGTTGGCGCACTCGGTGGCTTTGCCGAAGTCGAGCAGCACCTGGCGCGTCTGGCCGAACTGGGCATTACCGCCATCGAGTTGATGCCGCTGGCGCAGTTTCCCGGCAGCCGAAACTGGGGCTACGACGGCGTGCTGCCCTACGCACCGCAAGCCTCTTACGGGACCCCGGAACAACTCAAACATCTGATCGACAGCGCCCACGGCCATGGTCTGGCGGTGATTCTCGATGTGGTCTACAACCACTTCGGCCCCGACGGCAACTACCTCAACCGTTACGCCAAAGGCTTCTTTCGCGAAGACAAGCACACGCCCTGGGGCGCGGCGATCGACTTCCGCCGCCGTGAGGTGCGGGATTTCTTCATCGAAAACGCGCTGATGTGGTTACTGGAATACCGCTTCGATGGCCTGCGGCTGGACGCGGTTCACGCGATTGAAAGTCCGGATTTCCTGCCCGAACTGGCGCAACGCATCCGCCAACAGATCGACCCGACCCGCCACGTCTGGCTGACCGTGGAGAACGAGCTCAACCAGTCGAGCCTGCTCGAAGAAGACTACGACGCGCAGTGGAACGACGACGGCCACAACGCCTTGCACGTGCTGCTGACCGGCGAAACCGACGCGTACTACGCTGACTATGCGCTGCAACCCACCGAACAATTGGCCCGTTGCCTGAGCCAGGGCTTCGTGTTCCAGGGCCATATCACCCGTCACGGTGAACCGCGCGGCGAGCCGAGCGAACACCTGCCTTCCACCGCTTTCATTCTGTTCCTGCAGAACCACGACCAGATCGGTAACCGCGCCCTCGGCGAGCGTCTGCATCAACTGGCCGAGCCTCGGGCGGTGCAGGCGGCCACCGTGCTGTTGCTACTGTCGCCGATGATTCCGCTGATGTTCATGGGCGACGAGTTCGCGGCCGAGCAGCCGTTCCTGTTTTTCACCAGCCACCACGGCGAACTGGCGGAGCTGGTGCGCGAAGGCCGGCGCAATGAATTCGCCGGGTTCAGCGCTTTCACCGATCCGCATCAGCGCGAAAAGATTCCCGACCCGAATGCCGAACAGACCTTCCACGCCTCACAGCCGCGACTGATCGGCAGCGGCACCGCGAAACAGCAGGAAACCCTCACCTTGTACCGGCAACTGCTGCAATTGCGCCATCAACACATCATTCCCCACCTGTCCGGCACCCAGGCGCTCGGCGCGCACATGCTCGGCCATGGCGCGGTCAGTGCGCGCTGGCGCCTGGGCGATGGCAGTGAGCTGCGAATTGACCTGAACCTCAGCGACACGCCAGTGGTCAACCCTGCACAGACCAACGCCGTGTGGCTGTTTCAACAGCCGCCGGCCGTTGCCCTGTCGGAACCGGGCCAACTGCCCGCGTATTGCGCGCTTGTCAGCCTCACGGCCGCAACCCCCTTGCAACCTTTGGATGGAGAGCGCCTATGAGCGATGCGCAACTGGAAATTCTCGCCAGCAGAGCCGGCCTCGCCGTCGACTGGATCGACGCTAATGGCCGCCCGCAAAAAGTCGCCCCGGCGGTGCTGCGCAATGTCCTCACCGGACTGGGCCATCCGGCCAATACCGCGCAGGAAATCGACGCCAGCCTGCTGGAGCTGCAACAAGTCCAGCAAGACCGCCACTTGCCGCCGCTGCTCACCGCCGACGTAGGTGTCGGCGTGGATCTGGCGCGTTATTTCGAACCTGAAACCCCGTGTGAAATCCACCTTGAAGACGGCTCGCGACTGAACCTCAGACTCGATGCCGAAGCGGTGCTGCCCGGGCTGATCCCGGTCGGCTATCAACAGGTGCACATCGACGATCAATATTTCACTTTGGCCGTAGCGCCGGAGCGCTGCTTCAGCGTCGGCGATGCGGTGGACAACCCGATCCCCCGCGTCTGGGGCCTGAGCGTGCAACTGTACGGTCTGCGCCGCCCCGGCGATGGCGGGTTTGGCGACACGCAAGCGCTGGAAGAACTGGCCCGGGTTGCCGGCGAGCGCGGCGCCGACGCGCTGGCAATCAGCCCGCTGCACGCGATGTTCAGCGCCGACACCGGGCGCTACAGCCCCTATTCGCCGTCCAGCCGTCTGTTCCTCAACTCGCTGTATGCCGCCCCCGGGGCGATCCTCGGTGAACGTGCCCTGCGTGATGCGATCGAGGCCAGCGGGCTGGCCGAACAATTCCAGCAACTGGAAGACCTGAAGCTTATTGATTGGCCGACGGCGGCCGATGCCAAACAAAAGCTCCTGCAAGCCTTGTACGACGGCTTCGTCGCGGGCGAGCATCCATTGCATCCGGACTTCGCCAGTTTCCGCCACAGCGGTGGCGAAGCGCTGGAAAACCATTGCCGCTTCGAAGCCATCCAGCAAATGCGCGCCGCTCGTGGCGAAAGCCTCGACTGGCGCGAATGGCCGGAACACTGGCACGACCCGCGCGGCGCCGCCCTCGAAGCGTTTGCCGAGGAGTACGCCGAGCGCATCGGCTACTTCGCTTTCTGCCAATGGCTGATCCACCGCTGCCTGGAGCGCGCGCAAACCGCCGCGCGCAGCGCCGGCATGGGCATCGGCCTGATCGCCGACCTGGCAGTCGGTGCCGACGGTGCCGGCAGTCAAGCCTGGAGTTTTCAGGACGAATTGCTCGCTTCGCTCACCGTCGGCGCGCCGCCGGACATTCTCAACCGCTCCGGTCAGGGCTGGGGGATTTCCGCGTTTTCGCCCGAAGGCCTGATCCGCAACGGCTTTCGTGCCTTCATTGACATGCTCCGGGCCAACTTCGCGCATGCCGGGGGCTTGCGCATCGACCACGTGATGGGCCTGCAACGCCTGTGGGTGATTCCAAACGGCGCCGCACCGGCCGACGGTGCGTACCTGTATTACCCGGTGGACGATCTGCTGCGTCTGCTGACCCTCGAATCCCATCGCCATCAGGCCATCGTCCTCGGCGAGGACCTCGGCACCGTAGCCGATGGCCTGCGGGAGAAACTCAGTGCCCGCTCGATTCTCGGCATGCGCGTGCTGCTGTTTGAACAGGACAACACCCGCTTCAAGCCGATTCTCGACTGGCCGGACAACGCCCTGGCGACCACCAGCACCCATGACCTGCCGACGCTCAACGGCTGGTGGCATGGCCGCGATATCGACTGGAATGCGCGCCTGGGCTTTGTCGATGCCAACGGCGAAATCGAATGGCGGCGTCATCGCCAGCGTGAGCGCGAAGGCCTGCGCGGCGCCCTGAGTCAGGACCCGCAGAATTTCCGCGAAGAATCCCACGAAGCCGATCAGGTGGTGGACGCCAGCGTGCGCTTCCTCGGCCATACCCGCGCACCGCTGGTATTGCTGCCGCTGGAGGATGCGCTGGGCATCGACGAACAGGCCAACCTGCCCGGCACCATCGACAGCCACCCGAACTGGTCGCGACGGTTGCCCGGTAACAGCGAAGCCTTGCTCGATGGCGTCGATGCCGCGCGCCGTCTGGAACTGCTGGCCTGCGCCCGCCTTCAGGCTGCCGAGCGTGACCAATGAACCAGACGCTCATCCAGCCATTGCGCGCCACCCTGCGCCTGCAATTTCACCAGGGTTTTACCCTGGAACAAGCAGTGCCGCTGGTGCCGTACTTTGCCAGCCTGGGCATCAGCCACATCTATGCCTCGCCACTGCTCGCGGCCCGTGCGGGCTCGATGCACGGCTACGACGTGGTCGACCCGACCCAGGTCAACCCGGAACTCGGCGGCGAGCCGGCGCTGCGGCGACTGGTCAGCACTCTGCGCGAACACAACATGGGGCTGATCCTCGACATCGTCTCCAACCACATGGCGGTCGGCGGCGGTGACAATCCGTGGTGGCTCGACCTGCTGGAATGGGGCCGGCTGAGCCCTTACGGCGAGTTTTTCGACATTCAATGGCACTCGCCGGACCCGTTGATGGAAGGCCAGTTGCTGCTGCCGTTTCTCGGCAGCGATTACGGCATCGCCCTGCAGGAAGGTACGCTGAAACTGCATTTCGATGTGCAGCAAGGCCGTTTCCACGTCGAGCATTACGAGCATCACTTCCCGATCTGCCCGAACGACTACGGCGAACTGCTCAAACCGGTCGCAGTGCTGAAGTCCCTGGCCGATCGTTTCAGTACCCTCAGCTACCAGACCGACGCTCACTCGCTGGCAATGCCACTCAAGGCAGAACTGCGCGAGCTGGCCAGTGATCCGCAGATCCTCGCGGCAATCGAGAGCAGTCTCGCGCATTACGATTCCACCACCGCCGAAGGTTTCGACAAGCTGCACCCGTTGCTCGAACGTCAAAGCTACCGTCTCGCCAGTTGGCGTACCGCAGCGGACGACATCAATTGGCGGCGCTTTTTCGACATCAACGAACTCGGTGGCCTGCGCGTCGAACGCCCTGCCGTGTTCGAAGCGACCCACGGCAAGATCTTCCAGTTGATCGCCGAAGGCCTGGTCGACGGCCTGCGCATCGACCACATCGACGGCCTCGCCGACCCGCGCGGGTACTGCCGCAAACTGCGCCGGCGCCTCGACCTGCTCGCGCCGGGCCGGCACTTGCCGATCTACGTCGAGAAGATTCTCGGCGCCGGCGAAGCCCTGCGCCGTGACTGGGCAGTGGATGGCAGCACCGGTTACGAATTCATGAATCAACTGTCGCTGCTGCAACACGACCCCGATGGCGAATATGTGCTCGGCGACCTCTGGCAACGGCGCACCGAGCGCCCGGCAGCGTTCATCGAAGAAGCACAACTGGCGCGCCAGCAGATCCTCAATGGTTCGCTGGCCAGTGATTGCGAAAGCGTTGCCCAAGCCCTGTTGCAAGTGGCGCGGGATGACTTGATGACCCGTGACCTGACCCTCGGCGCGATCCGCCGGGTGTTGCAGGCGCTGATCGTGCACTTCCCGGTCTACCGCACTTATATCAGCGCACTGGGCCGCTCGGCGCAGGATGAACAGTTCTTCCAGCAAGCCATGGACGGTGCCCGCCAGAACCTCGGCGAAGGCGACTGGCCGGTGCTCGACTGCGTGGCGGTCTGGCTCGGCGGCACGCCATGGCGGCACAAACCGCGTGGGCGCTCGCGCAAGATCCTCAAACACGCCTGCGTGCGCTTCCAGCAACTGACCTCACCGGCAGCGGCCAAGGCCGTCGAAGACACCGCGCTGTATCGCTCGGCGGTGCTGCTGTCGCGCAATGACGTCGGCTACAACACCGAGCAATTCAGCGCGCCGGTCAGTGACTTTCATGCGCTCAATCAGCAGCGGCTGGAGACGTTTCCCGACAATCTGCTGGCCACGGCCACCCACGACCACAAACGCGGCGAAGACACCCGCGCACGGCTGGCGGTGCTCAGCGAGCGCAGCCACTGGTACGCCGAACAGGTCGAGCTGTGGCGCGCCCTCGCCCGGCCGTTGCGTGACGACGATCACCTGCCGTCGTCCGCCGATGAACTGATCCTTTATCAGGCGTTGCTCGGCAGTTGGCCGCTGCAACTGCGCAGTGACGATCAATCAGGCTTTGCCGATTACGCGCGGCGCATCTGGCAGTGGCAACAGAAAGCCCTGCGCGAAGCCAAGCTGCAAAGCAGTTGGAGCGCGCCCAACGAAGCCTATGAGAACGCCGCACAGACGTTCACCCAACGCCTGCTCACCGGGGACGAGGGCGAACTGCTGCGCGCGGCGCTGAGCAAGACCGTCAACAGCATCGCCGCGGCCGGCGCGCTGAATGGCCTGGCGCAAACCTTGCTGCGCATGACCGTGCCGGGGGTGCCGGATCTGTATCAGGGCAACGAGTTCTGGGATTTCAGCCTGGTCGATCCGGACAACCGCCGGCCGGTGGATTACGCCGCTCGCAAGCAGGCCCTGCACGAACATGCATTGCTTGAGGATCTGCTGGCGAACTGGCGTGACGGGCGCATCAAACAAACGTTGATCGCCCAGGCATTGAACCTGCGCGCCGAACACGCCGAGCTGTTTCGGCGAGGCACGTACCAGGCCCTGGAGGTGCTGGGCAGCCAGGCGCACAACGTGCTCGCGTTTGCCCGTGAACACGCAGGGACGTACGCCATCGTGATCGTGCCGATCCGCTGCGCGACGCTGCTGGAAAACAGTGCCGTGCCACAGGTCGATGCGCTGCGCTGGGGCGATACGCGGGTGGTTTTACCGTTCGCCGCCTCTGACACAAACCTGAAGGGACTTTTTCACAGCAGCGCAGTCACAAAAAACAGGGAGCTGAACGTCAGCGCCGCGCTGGGGGATATCCCGGTCAATCTCTTTATCCAACTCTTTACGTAACGACGAGTTCAGTTCAGGAGCATTGCGATGAGTACCGACGATAAACGCATCCGCGAGTTCGCCTATCAGATCTGGGAATCGGAAGGTAAGCCTGAAGGTCACGAAGCGCGCCACTGGGAGATGGCGCGCAAACTGGCCGAAGCCGAGGCCCTGGCACCGAAGAAGTCGCCAAAGGCCGCTGGCAGCAAAACTGCCGGCAAGACTGCGACCGGCAAAGCCACCGAAAGCAAGACGCCGGCGGCCAAACCCAAGACGCCTGCGGACGCCAAAGCCAAGCCATCCAGCGCCGCCAAAGTGATTCCACCGGGCGAAAAAGCCGCCGAAAAAAAGCCGCGCGCCCCGCGCAAGCCCCCGGCCAACTGACCCACCCGGGATTATTGAACTGAATGACCGTGTGGCGGGTTCGCTCGCCACCGAGGGCCAACTCGTCCTCGAGAAACCTCAAACACCCCCTGTCAGGGACAGATGTCTGTGGTGAGGGGATTTATCCCCGATCGGCTGCGAAGCAGTCGCAGGGCCGCTGCGCGACCCATCGGGGATAAATCCCCTCACCACAGATTCTGTTCCCACAGTTGATCCGTTATTCGAACCAACCCGTTTTGCAGGAGCAATCATGACCCGTCCAAAGCAAGCCGAGCCCGCCGCGCACGCCGAGCCGTCCAGAATCCGTGAAGGCCTGCCCTTCCCGCTCGGTGCGACCTGGGATGGCCTGGGGGTGAACTTTGCGCTGTTTTCGGCCAACGCCACCAAGGTTGAACTGTGCATTTTCGACGATGCCGGCGAAGTCGAACTCGAACGCATCGAACTGCCGGAATACACCGACGAGATTTTTCACGGCTATCTGCCCGACGCCCACCCGGGGCTGATCTACGGCTATCGCGTGTATGGCCCTTACGACCCGGCCAATGGTCATCGTTTCAACCACAACAAATTGCTCATCGACCCCTACGCCAAGCAACTGGTCGGACAGTTGAAATGGTCCGAGGCACTGTTCGGCTACACCATCGGCCACCCGGATGCCGACCTCAGTTTCGACGAACGTGACAGCGCGCCGTTCGTGCCCAAATGCAAAGTCATCGACCCGGCCCACACCTGGGGCAACGACCACCGTGTCAGCGTGCCGTGGGACAAGACGATCATTTATGAAACCCACGTGCGCGGCATCAGCATGCGTCATCCAGCGGTGCCGGAAAACGTGCGTGGCACATTTGCCGGGTTGATGGTCGACGACGTGCTCGAGCACATTCGCAAACTCGGCGTGTCGTCGGTGGAATTGCTGCCGATCCACGCCTTCGTCAACGACCAACACCTGCTGCACAAGGGCATGACCAATTACTGGGGCTACAACAGCATCGCGTTCTTCGCCCCGGACCCGCGTTACCTGGCCAGCGGCAAGATCGCCGAGTTCAAGGAAATGGTCGCGCACCTGCACGAGGCCAATCTGGAAGTGATCCTCGACGTGGTCTACAACCACACCGCCGAGGGCAACGAGCAAGGTCCGACCCTGTCGATGCGCGGTATCGACAATGCCTCGTACTACCGGTTGATGCCCGACGACAAGCGCTTCTACATCAACGATTCCGGCACCGGCAACACGCTGGACCTGAGTCACCCGTGCGTGCTGCAAATGGTCACGGACTCGCTGCGCTACTGGGCCAGCGAGATGCATGTCGACGGTTTCCGCTTCGACCTGGCAACCATTCTCGGGCGTTATCACGACGGTTTCGACGAGCGTCACAGCTTCCTCGTCGCCTGCCGTCAGGACCCGGTGCTGCGTCAGGTGAAAATGATTGCCGAGCCGTGGGACTGCGGCCCCGGCGGTTATCAGGTGGGTAATTTCCCGCCGGGCTGGGTCGAGTGGAACGACAAGTTCCGCGACACCGTGCGCGCGTTCTGGAAAGGTGACGACGGCCAGGTCGCCGACTTCGCCAGCCGCATGACCGCGTCGGGCGAGATGTTCAACCAGCGCGGGCGGCGGCCGTATTCGTCGGTGAACTTCATCACCGCCCACGACGGCTTCACCCTCAATGACCTGGTGTCGTACAACGACAAGCACAACGAGGCCAACGACGAAAACAATCAGGACGGCAGCAACAACAACCTGTCGTGGAACCACGGCGTCGAAGGCCCGACCGACGATCCCGAGATCAATGCCCTGCGTCACCGGCAGATACGCAACTTCTTCGCCACCCTGCTGTTGGCCCAGGGCACGCCGATGATCGTCGCCGGCGACGAATTCGCCCGCACCCAGGACGGCAACAACAACGCCTACTGCCAGGACAGCGAGATCGGTTGGGTCAACTGGGACCTGAGCGAGGACGGCAAGGCGCTGCTCAAATTCGTCAAACGCCTGATCAAGTTGCGCCTGGCTTATCCGATCCTGCGTCGTGGGCGTTTTCTGGTCGGTGAATATAACGAGGACATCGGCGTCAAGGACGTGACCTGGCTGGCGCCGGACGGCACCGAGATGACCACTGAACACTGGCACGACGCGCATAACCGTTGCCTGGGCATGCTCCTCGACGGCCGCGCCCAGGAAACCGGGATCCGTCGCAAGGGTGGCGATGCGACGTTGCTGCTGGTGGTCAACGCGCATCACGACATCGTCAATTTCAAGCTGCCGGAAGTGCCCGAAGGCAGTTTCTGGACCTGCATGGTCGACACCAATCAACCGGCAGTTCGCGGTCAGGAGCGTTTCGAGTTCGGCCATGAATATTCCGTCACCGGCCGTTCGCTACTGCTGTTCGAACTGCAACGCGAAGAAGAAGACTGATATGGACCTGCACAGCTATCTGGCGCGCCGTCCGCCGGACTATCGCGACACCTCGGCCCTCGGCCACTGCCTGCGGGCGATGGTCGAGGCCGGGCTGGATCAACTGCCGTTACCCGGCAGTGGCCGCACGCTGGAGCGCTTTCAGCGCCTGGCCGAGGTCGGCGGGCACGATCTGGGTTTGTGCAAACTGTATGAAGGCCACACCGACGCGCTGGCGATCATCGAACAACTCGGCGGTTCGCCAACGCCGGGCAGCACCTGGGGCATGTGGGCTGCCGAACCGCCACAGGCGCGGGTGCAAATAACGCCGGCCGGGCACATGGTCCGCCTCGACGGGCGCAAGGCCTGGTGCTCCGGGGCGGCGGTGCTCAGCCATGCGCTGCTCACCGCGTGGGACGCCGATGAGCGCCAGCAACTGGTTGCAGTAGCGCTCGATCAACCGGGCGTGAGCATTACCAATGAGGGTTGGCAAGCGGTCGGCATGGGCGCCACCGGCAGCGTCGAGGTGCTGTTCGACGGCGCCGAAGCGCAGGCCATCGGTAACCCCGGCGATTACCTGCAACGCCCCGGTTTCTGGCAAGGCGGGATCGGCATCGCCGCGTGCTGGTACGGCGCGACACAGCAGATTGCCGAGACCCTGCGCCAACACTGCGCACATCGCCAGGAGCCGCATGCCCTGGCCCATCTCGGCGCGGTCGATGCGGCGCTGTACGCGGCGGCCAGCGTGCTGCGCTTCAGTGCGCTGCACATCGACGCGCACCCCGAGACCCATGCTGAATTGCTGGCCCGGCGTGCTCGCGCCGTGGTCGAACAAACCGCCGAGCAAGTACTGCGCGAAGTCGGGCGAGCGCTCGGTGCCGGGCCGTTTTGCAAGGATCGGCACTTCGCGCGGTTGAGCGCTGATCTTCCGGTATTCCTGCGCCAGAGCCACGCCGAGCGCGACCTGGCTGCCCTCGGCCAACAGATTGCCGAACACCCCGAGGAGGCCTGGACACTATGAACGCCGCCAGCAAACCCAACCCGATCATCGGCCAGGGCACCTCCCTGTACCAATGGCAACATTCCCGGCAACTGGCTGCGCTGGACAGCATCGATGTCCAAAGCCTGGTGCCGCCCGGTGCCCGCGCCGTGATCGTCGCCCCGCACCCGGACGATGAAGTACTCGGTTGTGGCGGCCTGCTGCAGTTGCTCGCGGCAGCCGGTCGCCCTCTGGAATTGATCTCGGTCACCGATGGCAGCGCCAGTCACCCCGGCTCCGAGCGCTGGCCAGTGGAGCGTCTGAGCGTGGTTCGCCCACAGGAGTCAGCCGAAGCCCTGCGCCGTCTCGGCGTGCCGCTGCACCGGATGAAATGGTTGCGCGCAGGCTTCACCGACACCCAGGTCGCCGCTCAGGAACAAACCCTCGTCGAGTTCATCGAACGCCATTTACAGCCCGGTGACGTGGTGTTCAGCACCTGGTGCGAAGACGGCCATTGCGATCACGAGGCCGTCGGCCGCGCCAGCATCGAAGCCGCACGGCGGGTCGGTGCCAGCTGTCACGAATTGCCGGTGTGGACCTGGCACTGGGCCGATCCCGAAGACGCCACGGTGCCGTGGTATCGGGCGCGCAAGATCCTGTTGTCCGCCGAGCAGGTCGCGCGCAAACGCCACGCAGTGCACGCGTTCGCCAGTCAACTGGAAGGCGACCCAGATGCCGGACTGCCACCGGTGCTCGCGCCCTACGTGCTGGATCGTCTGCTGCAACCTTTTGAAGTGGTGTTTCTATGAGCGTCGATGATCGCTACTTCGAAGGCCTGTTCAGCGCCAACGACGACCCCTGGGCCTTTCGCGAGCGCTGGTACGAACAGCGCAAACGCGCCATCACCCTCGCCGCCCTGCCCCGCGCGCATTATCGGGCAATCTTCGAACCCGGTTGCGCCAACGGCGAACTCAGCGCCGAACTCGCCGGGCGTTGCGACCGTCTGTTGTGCTGCGACACTGCCAGCGCGGCGGTGAATCTGGCGCGGACCCGACTGAGTCTTTTTGACCACGCCCAAGTGCGCCAAAGTCGCTTGCCCGGCGACTGGCCGGAGGAAAAATTCGACCTGATTGTATTTAGCGAAATCGGCTACTACCTCGACGCCCAGGATCTGACAGACGTGATCCGGCGCATCAGTGAATCGCTGACCGCCGACGGTCAATTGCTGGCCTGCCACTGGCGCCCGCCGATCGAAGGCTGCCCGCTCAATGCGCGTCAGGTCCACGACCTGATCCACGCGCAACTGCCCCTGCCGCGTGTGGCGCTGCATCAGGAAGCGGATTTCATTCTTGAAGTCTGGAGCCGCGAACCGCGCTCGGTGGCAACGCTGGAGGGCCTGCGATGATCGGTATTGTGATTCCTGCGCACAACGAGGAAGACCTGCTTGGGCAATGCCTCACCGCTGCGCTGCGCGCCAGCAAACACGGGCTATTGGCCGGCGAACCAGTGGAAGTGCTGGTGGTGCTCGACAGCTGCACCGATCGCTCGGCGCAGATCGTCAGCAACTATCCGGTGCAGAGCCTGCACATCGACGCACGCAACGTCGGGCAGGCCCGGGCCGCCGGCGCGCAAGTCCTGCTGGAGCGCGGTGCGCGCTGGATATCCTGTTCCGACGCCGACAGCCGGGTGGCCGATGACTGGCTGGTGGCGCAGCTTGGGCTTGGCGCCGACGCGGTATGCGGCACCGTGACTGTCGAGCATTGGGATCAGACCTTCGATGCAGCCGCACAGATCCGCTATCACCGCCACTATCAGGCTCGCGACGGGCATCGGCACATCCACGGCGCCAACCTCGGGGTCAGTGCCGACGCCTATCGCTGGGCCGGCGGCTTCCCGCCGCTGGCCTGCGACGAGGATGTGCACCTGGTACGACAACTGGAACTGTCCGGCGCCGACATCGCCTGGAGCCATCGCCCACAAGTGCACACCAGCGCCCGCCTGAACAGCCGCGCACGGGGTGGATTCGGTGATTATCTTCGACATCTGGCACAGTTGGAGCAAAAAAAAGCGGATCAGATTGATCTGTGACGCGACGAATCGGCAGTCTTGAGCAATACTCTGCTGCGCGGCAATCCAGGGTTCGGAGCGTCGCACGGCAATCCATCCGCCTTCACGGGTCGCGCACGCCTGTTTTTCCACGGCGTCTGTACGACTGAGGGCCAGACACGACAAGGACGTAGCACCCATGAAACCGTTATCCCTCAGCGACAATCCGCTGCCGGCGCAGATATGGAACGGCGCCCCGCAACTGGACAACATTCCCGTCATCAATACCCACAGTCTGGTACCCCCCGGTGCCCGAGCGGTGGTGGTCGCCCCGCACCCAGGCGATGAAGTGGTGACCTGCGGCGGCCTCCTGCAACTGCTTTCCAGCCTCGGCCACCCCCTGCAATTACTCTCGATCACCGATGGCAGCGCCAGCCACCCCGGCTCGCGGCAATGGTCGGAAAAACGCCTGAGCGTATTTCGCCCGCAGGAAAGCGTCGAGGCCCTGCGCCGCCTCGGACTGCCGATGCACAGCCTGAAATGGGTACGCGGCGGGTTCACCGACAACGCGCTGCTTGAGCGCGAGGCAGACCTCACCCACTTCATTGCCCGCTACCTGCGCCCTGGTGACGTGGTCTTCAGCACCTGGAACAACGATGGCAGTGACGACCACGAAGCGGTGGGAAATGCCAGTGCCAAAGCAGCGGCACAAGTCGGGGCAACCTTCCATGACGTGCCGGTCTGGGCCTGGCACTGGCCGGAACGCGATCAGCACCTGATCCCTTGGGAACGTGCGCGTAAATTGAGGCTCGATACCTGGACCGTGGCGCGCAAAAGCCACGCCACCCATGCCTACGCCAGCCAGCTCAAGGGCGAACCGGCCATCGGCATTGCGCCCCTGCTGCCGCGGGTGATCCTGGAGCGGATGCGCTTGCCCTACGAAATCGTCTTCATCTGAGATACCCATCCCCTGTGGGAGCGGGCTTGCTCGCGAAGAGGCAGTGTCAGGCACTTAAAGTGCTGACTGACACAGCGCATTCGCGAGCAAGCTCGCTCCCACAAGGGATTTTTGTCAGGGCACATTACCTGTGACCAACGCAGATTCACTGTAGGAGTGAGCCTGCTCGCGATGAGGCCATTACTGCCGGCGCCTATTCCTTTGGCACAACGTTATCCAGCGCCTGATTCACCGCCAACTCCCCCAGCATCACCGCTTGCGCAATGCCCAGCGCCGTATTGCGACTCGGCCCTTCTGCTGACTGACACAGCGCATTCGCGAGCAAGCTCGCTCCCACAGGTTTCCCGGCGGCTCTGGTGATTTGTATTCCGGCCTGAGGCATCTGGAAGGAACTGCCCGCGCACAGACCAGTCGCATGAGAAGGAAGCCGTTTTTCAGAGGAGTGAACGTGTCCAGCGATCCCAAGCGTCACGCCGTCGACGCCCCCGCCATCCAGCGTCTGCGTGTGCTGACGGTCAATACCCACAAGGGCTTTACCGCCCTCAATCGGCGCTTCATCCTGCCGGAGTTGCGCGAAGCGGTGCGCAGCACCTCGGCCGATCTGGTGTTTCTGCAGGAAGTGGTGGGCGAACACGAGCGACATTCCAATCGCTACAACGAATGGCCGCAAACCTCGCAGTACGAATTTCTCGCCGACAGCATGTGGAGCGACTTTGCCTACGGGCGCAATGCGGTCTATCCCGATGGCCACCACGGCAATGCTCTGCTGTCGAAGTACCCGATCCGCGAATACCGCAACCTCGACGTGTCGATCACCGGGCCCGAGCGTCGGGGGTTATTGCACTGTGTGCTGGACGTGCCGGGGCACGCCGAGGTGCACGCGATCTGCGTGCACTTGAGTCTGCTGGAAAGCCACCGCCAATTGCAGTTGCAACTGCTCTGCCAATTGCTCGAATCGCTGCCCGACGGCGCACCGGTGATCATTGCCGGTGACTTCAACGACTGGCAATTGCAGGGCAACCTGCCCCTCGCCCGCCGCGAAGACTTGCACGAAGCCTTCGAGCGCCACCACGGTCGTCCGGCCAAGACCTATCCGGCACGTTTCCCGTTGCTGCGCCTGGACCGTGTCTACCTGCGCAACGCCAGCAGCCACGACCCGCAAATCCTTGGCAACAAACCCTGGACGCACCTGTCGGACCACTTGCCGCTGGCGGTTGAAGTGCATCTGTAAGCGCAGTTCTGACATGACCGTTGGTCAGTCATGTTTGCTCGGCGGGCAAAACCTTCTACACTTAAAGCAGCTCAAAGATCAGCGTATTCAATTCGTTAGAGCATGGATCTCACGTATTGCCTCAGTTACATCGGGAGGCAGGTCCAAGGCTCGCTCAAGGATGATTTCCCCGAATCTGGCCGTAGGGAATCGCCATGAAGCATTACACCAGACACCTGCGGGCGCTGCCGCAGGCTTTGCTGCTGCCTGCCTCGCTCCTGTTGCTCAACACCCCCCCCGCCTCTGCCGCCTGTTCACTGGTAGCGGGCCCCGGCAACGATGCCTCACCTGTGACAGCGGCACCAGCGGTTCGCTGACAGATCTTGCGGGCAACAACAGCCTGACCTTCCCCACCAATAGCACTGGCCAGATCAATGGCAGCGTAACCTTCGGCGCCGGCGCCGACCGGGTGAACATGCAATCTGGCGTGATTACCGGCGCGGTCAGCCAGGGCGCCGGCGTCGACGACTTCGTCATGAGCGCCGGTTCCATCGGCTCGCTGGCACAGGGCGACGGCCGCGATACCTTCCTGATGACCGGTGGCACCATCGTCGGTGCTTTCGAGGACGGCGACGTTGCGCGCATGACCGGCGGCACCATCGGCCGCGTCGACATGAAACTCGACAACAACATCTTCGATCTGTCCGGCGGGCAGATCCTCGGCAATCTGGTGACCGGCTTCGGCACCGACACCATTACCGTTTCCGGCGGGCGCATCGGCGGCAACATCAGCGTCAGTGGTGGCAACGACAGCATCACCGTGAGCGGCGGTGAAATTGTCGGTGAGATCCGCGCCAGCGTCGGTAACGACACCTTGCTGTGGGACGGCGGAGGGATCATCCGTTCAGCAATCCTGATGGGCGACGGCAACGACAGCGCGACACTGCGCAATCTGGATGACAGCCTTCTCGCCCTGACACCGAGCGTGGATGGCGGCACCGGCAACGATGTGCTGACTTTCGACAACGCTCGCACCGCGTTGCCCGGGCGCTTCAGCAATTGGGAGACGGTGAACCTGAACAACGCCTCGCAACTGGATCTGGGCTCCGGCACCTTGCTGCTCGGCGATGCCACCAGCGGCACTGGCGTGTTGAATGTGGATGCCGGCAGCAGCGTGTTCTCCACTCAAGGCGCCGTATCACCTGCCGTCGCCGGACAAGCGGTGACGCTCAACAACGCCGGGGTCATCGACCTGACGCGCAACAACAGCCGCACCGATGACACGCTGACGGTAAACGGCAACTACGTCGGCAACGGCGGGCAATTGTTGCTGCAAAGCGAGCTAGGCGCCGATGGCGCGCCAAGCGACAAACTGGTGGTCAACAATGGCAACCTGAGCGGTGCCACTGTCATCTCCGTCACCAACCTCGGCGGGATCGGTGGGCTGACCCAGGAAAACGGCATTCAAGTGGTGCAGGCCCAAGGTTCCACGGTCAGCACCAACAACGCCTTCAGCTTCAGCGGTCCGGTGTCTGTCGGCGCTTACGATTACTACCTGTTCAAGGGCGGCGTCACCGCCGGGACCGAAAACAGCTGGTACCTGCGCTCCGCCGTCGTCGCACCGCAAGTGGTCAGCGTGCCCAACCCGGATCCGACGCTGCCGCCGACTCTGGTGCCGGTAGTCGCGCCGCCAGTTGTCGCGCAGATTACTCCAGTGGCTCTCGCGCCAGGCGCACCGGCACCGCCCATCGCCAGCCCTGATTTGCCGGTACTGCCGGTGTTGCCTGCCGCCGTGGCAGGCGCCGCGCCGATCCCGATCTATCGTCCTGAGGTGCCGAACTGGTCGGTGCTGCCACCCGCCGCCGCCCAACTGGCCCTCAGCGCGCTCGGCACGTTTCATGATCGTCAGGGCGATCAACGCCTGCTCAGCGAAACAGGTGCCTTCGGTGCCGGTTGGGGCCGGGTCTACGGCAAGAACCTCGACCAGACCTGGGCCGGCACCGTCACGCCGCACTTGAACGGTTCACTCAATGGTTTTCAAGTCGGCAACGATTTGTACAGCTGGCAAACCTCCGGCGGTCAGACCCAACGCATCGGCCTGTTGGTCGGCCACAGCCGGATTCAGGGTGATGTCGATGGCTTTAACGAAGGTTTTGAACACAACAGTGCGGGCAAGATCAAGCTCGAGGGCGACAGCTATGGCCTGTACTGGACGCTGACCGATCCCTACGGCTGGTACATCGATACCGTGGCGATGGGCACGCGTTTCGACGGCGACAACCGCTCCGACCGCGGGCTGAAACTGGACAATCGCGGCCATGCCCTGACGCTCTCCGCCGAGGCCGGCTACCCGTTCGCCCTCAACGAGACCTGGGTGATCGAGCCGCAAGTGCAAGTGATCCACCAGACACTCTCCCTCGACAGCCAGGATGATGGCATCTCCCGGGTGTCGTTCGACTCCGACGGCGCCTGGACCGGTCGCCTCGGTGCACGACTCATGGGCCGTTATCAGGTCAACGGACTGCCGTTGGAGCCTTATCTGCGGGCCAACCTGTGGCACACCTTTTCCGGTACCGACTCAGTGACGTTCGACGACACCGATACCATCGACAGCGAACAGAAGTCCTCGACTGCAGATGTCGGTCTCGGCGTCGTGCTGTCCCTCGACCGCGCCGTGAGCGTCTACGCCAGCACCGACTACAGTAGCAATATTGACAGCAATGACCTGCGTGGCCTGGCCGCAAATCTCGGTGTTCGCATCAGTTGGTAGACCAATAGCCGGGCGCGCTTTTCGCGCTGTATGCGATCACTGAGGATAGCGCGCCCGCTGTAAGTACAAAGCGGTAAGGGCCGGGGCCTGCGGTGTCATGACCAACGCCTTCGCGAGCAGGCTCGCTCCCACAGGTCTTGCATCGTACTTGTGGGAGCGGGCTTGCTCGCGAAAGGATCGACGTGGTGCCGGATCAGCCCTCAGGCTTGAGAATCAACACCGCCAACGGCGGCAGATTCAACTCCAGCGACAGCGACTGCCCATGGCTCGCCACCTCGTCGGTGAACGCGCCACCGCCATTGCCATAATTGGACCCGGCATAGGTGTCGGCATCACTGTTGAGCAGCTCGGTCCAGCGCCCGGCGAACGGCACGCCAACACGGTAGGACTGACGTGGCACAGGGGTGAAGTTGGCCACCACCAGCACCGGTTTGCCGTCCTTGCTCCAGCGCAGCCATGCATACACGCTGTTGATCGCATCATCGCCGATCAGCCACTGGAATCCCTGCGGCGCGTCGTCCTGATCGTGCAGCGCCGGTTCGTCGCGGTACAGGCGATTGAGGTCGCCGACCAGTTTCTGCACGCCTTTGTGCTCGGAATACTGCAGCAGATACCAGTCGAGTTGCTGATCGTGATTCCACTCGCGCCACTGGCCGAACTCGCAACCCATGAACAACAGCTTCTTGCCCGGGTGGGTCCACATGAAGCTCAGGTAGGCGCGCAGGTTGGCGAACTTCTGCCAGCGATCGCCGGGCATTTTGTCGATCAGCGAGTGCTTGCCGTGCACCACTTCGTCGTGGGAAATCGGCAGGATGAAGCGCTCGGACCAGGCGTAGACCAGACCAAAGCTCAGCTCGTTGTGATGATGCGCGCGGTACACCGGGTCCTGCTGGATGTAGTGCAGCGAGTCGTGCATCCAGCCCATGTTCCATTTGTAGGCAAAACCGAGGCCGCCCTGCTGGGTGCTCTGGCTGACGCCCGGCCATGCGGTGGACTCTTCGGCAATCACCAGCGCGCCCGGCGCTTCCAGTTCGACCACGTCATTCAAGTGCCGGAGGAAATCGATGGCTTCCAGATTTTCCCGGCCGCCGTGGCGGTTCGGCACCCATTCGCCGGCCTTGCGCGAATAATCGCGATAAAGCATCGAGGCCACCGCGTCGACCCGCAGGCCATCGACGTGAAAATGCTTCAACCAGTGCAGCGCCGACGCCAGCATGTAGCCGTGCACTTCGGTGCGCCCGAGGTTGTAGATCAGCGTGTCCCAGTCCTGATGGAAACCTTCCAGCGGGTTGCCGTATTCGTACAGCGCCGTGCCGTCGAACTGCGCCAGGCCATGGGTATCGGTGGGGAAATGCGCCGGCACCCAGTCGAGAATCACGCCGATACCGGCCTGGTGACAGGCGTTGACGAATTCGCCGAACTGCTCCGGCGTGCCGTAACGCGCACTCGGGGCGAATTGCGAGAGCAACTGATAACCCCACGAACCACCGAACGGGTGTTCCATGATCGGCATCAGTTCGATGTGGGTGAAGCCCAGTTCCTTGACGTAAGGAATCAGCCGCTCGGCCAGCTCCGGCCAGGTGTACTGGCGGGCTACTTCGCCCAGATCGTCCAGTTCGCACTGCCACGATCCGGCATGCAATTCGTAGATCGACAGCGGCTGCGAATGCTGTTGCCGCTCGCGACGGCCGCTCATCCAGTCCTGATCCTGCCAGTTGATCTGCAGCGGCGCGGCGACTTTCGAGGCGGTGTCCGGTGGCAGGCTGGTGGCCAGGGCCATCGGGTCGGCCTTGAGCGGCAGAATGCCGTGGGCACCGAGAATTTCGTACTTGTACAACTCCCCCGCCTGCAGGCGCGGAATGAACAACTCCCAGACCCCGGACGGATGCCGCAAACGCATCGGATGGCGGCGCCCGTCCCACACGTTGAAGTCACCGACCACCGACACCCGGCGGGCATTCGGCGCCCATACGGCAAAGCGCACGCCCTCCACGCCATCAACGCTTGTCAGTTGTGCGCCGAGGCAACCGCTCAGGTCGCGGTGGTTGCCTTCGGCGAACAGATACAAATCCATTTCCCCGAGCAACTGGCCGAAGCTGTAGGGATCTTCCGCCACCTGCTCGCCACCGGACCAGCGGGTGCGCAACAGATACGGCCGCGCCTGGGCAAAGTGCCCGACAAACAGCCCCGGGGTTTCGGTGGCGGTCAGTTCGCCGCGCTCTTCACCGCTGTCCTTGTCCAGCACTTCAACTTTCAACGCGCCGGGCAGATAAGCCCGGATGAATTGCCCGCCGGCACCATCGCCGTGCGGACCGAGAATGGAAAACGGGTCGTGGTGTTCGGCGCGCACCAAGGCATCGATGTCCTGCGCCAACGGCAACAATGCCTCTTTGGCGTGACCCTGTTCCTTGTTCGAGAAACTCATGACTACTCTCCACCAAGATCGGAAAAGGGTTTAAGCCCCGTCAATAACCCATACAAACCGTGCAACGGCACGGGCAGCCACGTGGGGCGATTTTCGGCTTCATAGGCCACTTCATAGGCCGCCTTCTCCAGGCCGAACAGCGCAAGCGCAGCGTCGGCACCCGCAGGATCCTGCCAGGCATGATCAAGACTAGCTGCCGCGCGGCGATATGCCTGCACAAATGCCTCTCGGGCCTCACGCAAATAGCGCTCGGCCACCCGATGCCGCGCTGCTTTGGACTCAGGACTGTGATCGACGTTGTGCACGTTGATGGTCATCGCTGCGGCGTAATCGAAGGAGCGCAGCACCCCGCTGACGTCCTTGTACGGGCTGTGTTTGCCACGACGCTCGTGCAGCGGCCGTGCCGGCTCACCCTCGAAATCGATCAGGTAGGCATCGCCCTTGATCACCAGCACCTGGCCCAGATGCAGATCGCCGTGGACGCGAATACGCAACCCGCCGACCGTTTGTTTCGCCAATTCCTGCACGTGACCGAGGATGATCTTTTTGTTGTCGAGCAGCCGCGTCACCCGTTTTTGATCCGCCGCACCCAAATGCCCCTGATGCTGTTTGAGCAACTTCAACGCATGCTCGACCTGCGCCGCAACGTCCTTGCCAGTGGCCAAGGCGTCCTTGCCACTGGTGCTTTGCGGGGCGAAATCCGGGTTGTCGCTCGGCGCCGCCAGCACCTGGTGCATCTCGCCCAGACGCTGGCCGAGCATGCCGGCAAAATCCTTGAGTTCACCGAGGGCGTTGTAATGCTGCTCCTGCTCGGACATGGCGTCAGCCAGTTCATCTCGCAACGCCCGTTCGAGGTTGTTCTGCGTCCATTCCCAGGCGTCGCCCTGATTGCTCAGATAACCCTGGGCGATCATCAGCAGATTGTCTTCGCCCTTGGCGTCGCGGCGAATCACCGAGCCAAGCAGCGGAGAGATATTGGCAAATCCGGCCTCGGTCAGGTAAGCGCTCATCTCCAGTTCCGGGTGTACGCCAGAAGCGACTTTACGTATCAGCTTCAGCACCAGGCTGTTGCCGATCACCACCGAACTGTTCGATTGCTCGGCGGACAGATAACGCACTTCCGACTCGGCGCCGAGGCCGAGTTTTTCCAGCTGCGCAGTCGGTGCGAAACGAATCTCGCCCTCTTCGCAATTCAGCACCGTGTTGTTCTGCATGCCTTGCAGCACCGCGCGAATGAACGCTTCGAGGCTGAACGCATCGGTGATCAGCCCGACCTGACGCCCACGCCGTACCCGGGACAATGCCAGTTGCTGCGGCAGTGCGGGGCCAACCTGATCTTCCGCGATGAAACCGAACGGCAGTTGATAGCGGCTGGTCTGTCCGGCGCTGGTGACTTCGATTTCGCTGAGCAGCACTGGATGCTGCGCATCGCCGAAGCGCACGCCGTAAGCCAGATGCGCCCGCTCGATGGCCGCGTCCTTGCCGGCGAACCAGCGGCGGTTCTGCAGCCAGCTCGGCAGAATGCCCTGCTCCAGGGTGTTGCGGGTCGGCGCTTCGAGCAGTTCTTCCATGCGTTTTTTCAGCACCAGCGTGGTGAAGTCCGGCAGGCTCTGCGCCGGTTCCACGTGCCAGCTCGGCATCTGGTTTTCCGCTGCCAGGGCGAACCAGTAGAAACCGTAGGGCGCCAAGGTCAGGAGGAAATTCAACTGGCCGATCGGCGGGAACGCATTACCCCCGAGCATCTCCACCGGAACCATGCCGACGTACGCCGACAGATCGAGTTCCGCCGCCTGCGCGCTGCGCGATACGTTGGCCACGCAGAGGATGATTTCGTGCTTGCCGTCGGCGTCGGTGAATTCCCGGGTGTAAGCCAGAATCCGCCGGTTGCTCGGCGAGAGCATTTTCAGCGTACCGCGCCCGAAGGCCTTGGACTGCTTGCGCACGGCGAGCATGCGTCGCGTCCAGTTGAGCAGCGAATGCGGGTCGCCAGCCTGGGTTTCGACGTTCACCGACAGGTAGCCGTATTGCGGGTCCATGATCGGCGGCAACACCAGGCTTGCCGGGTCGGCGCGGGAGAAACCACCGTTGCGGTCGATCGACCATTGCATCGGGGTCCGCACGCCGTCGCGGTCGCCAAGATAGATGTTGTCGCCCATGCCGATTTCATCGCCGTAATACAAGGTCGGCGTGCCCGGCATCGACAACAGCAGGCTGTTGAGCAGTTCGACGCGGCGGCGATCACGCTCCATCAACGGCGCCAGACGCCGGCGAATGCCGAGGTTGATCCGCGCGCGACGGTCAGCGGCGTAGTAATTCCACAGGTAATCGCGCTCCTTGTCGGTGACCATCTCCAGCGTCAACTCATCGTGGTTGCGCAGGAAGATTGCCCACTGGCAGTTGGCAGGAGTCTCGGGGGTTTGACGCAGAATATCGGTGATCGGGAAGCGATCTTCCTGGGCCAGCGCCATGTACATGCGCGGCATCAGCGGGAAGTGAAACGCCATGTGGCATTCGTCACCATTGACACCCGCCGCATCGGTGTCGCCGAAGTACAACTGGGTGTCTTCCGGCCATTGGTTGGCCTCGGCCAGTAGCATACGGTCGGGGTAATTGGCGTCGATCTCGGCACGGATCTGCTTGAGGACGTCGTGGGTCTCCGGCAGGTTTTCATTGTTGGTGCCGTCGCGTTCGATCAGGTATGGAATGGCGTCGAGACGCAGGCCGTCAATGCCCATGTCCAGCCAGTAGCGCATCACCGACAGCACCGCTTTCATCACCTGCGGGTTGTCGAAATTCAGGTCGGGCTGGTGCGAATAGAAACGGTGCCAGAAGTACTGGCCGGCGACCGGATCCCAGGTCCAGTTGGACTTTTCGGTGTCGAGGAAGATGATCCGCGTGCCGTCGTATTTTTGATCGTCATCCGACCACACATAAAAGTCCCGCGCCGCCGAGCCTGGTTTGGCCTTGCGCGCGCGTTGGAACCACGGGTGCTGGTCGGAGGTGTGGTTGATGACCAGCTCGGTGATCACCCGCAAGCCGCGCTTGTGCGCCTCGGCGATAAAGCGCTTGGCGTCGGCCATGGTCCCGTAGTCGCTGTGCACGCCACGGTATTCGGCGATGTCGTAACCGTCGTCGCGACGTGGCGAGGGGTAGAACGGCAGCAGCCAGATGGTGTTGACGCCGAGTTCGGCGATGTAGTCGAGTTTGGCGATCAGGCCGGGAAAGTCGCCGATCCCGTCGTTGTTGGAGTCGAAAAAGGATTTGACGTGTACTTGATAGATCACCGCGTCCTTGTACCAGAGCGGGTCTTTGATGAAGGTGGCTGCTTTGGGTTTCTTCGCCATGTGAAACTCCTGCTGAATGCTTTAAAAGCGCCCCACGATGATCGTTCCCACGCAGAGCGTGGGAACGATCATTACGTAGCGGTGATTCGCCAGATCCCGAACGGCTGATACGCCGGGTCAATGCGCATGAACTGGTACTTGCCATGCCAGTCCCAACGATGCCCATTCATCAAATCCTCACCGTGGGTCGTCGCGTCGTCCGGCAAGCCCATCTCCCATAGCGGCAGCTCGAAATTCGCCTCCTGCACGTGGTGCGGGTCGAGGCTCACCGCCACCAGGATGAAGTTGCTGCCGTCGAAGCTGCGCTTGCCGAAATACAGAATGTTGTCGTTCCAGGCGTTGTAGACCTTCAGGCCCAGATGCGTGTGCAGCGCCGGGTTCTGTCGGCGGATGCGGTTGAGCTGGGCGATTTCGGCAATGATGTTGCCCGGCGCATTGAAGTCGCGGACACGGATTTCGTATTTCTCCGAATCAAGGTATTCCTCCTTGCCCGGCACGGGGGCCGCTTCGCACAGTTCGTACCCCGAATACATTCCCCAGAGGCCCGACCCCATGGTCGCCAGCGCCGCGCGGATCAGAAAACCCGGACGCCCCGACTCATGCAGGAACGCCGGGTTGATGTCCGGCGTGTTGACGAAGAAGTTCGGCCGGTAGCACTCGCGCCACGGCGACTCATTGAGTTCGGTGAAATAGGTCGCCAGCTCCGACTTGGTGTTACGCCAGGTGAAATAGGTGTAGCTCTGGGTGTAACCGACCTTGCCCAGGCGCGCCATCATCGCCGGGGTGGTGAAGGCTTCCGCGAGGAAGATCACCTCCGGGTGCAGTGCGCGCACATCGGCGATCAACCATTGCCAGAACGGCAGCGGTTTGGTGTGCGGATTGTCGACACGGAAGATCTTCACGCCTTCGGCAACCCAGCCAACCACGATGTCGCGCAGCTCGACCCACAGACTGGGGATCGCCTCCGGCGCATAAAAGTCGACGTTGACGATGTCCTGATATTTCTTCGGCGGGTTCTCCGCGTATTTGATCGTGCCGTCCGGGCGCCAGTTGAACCAGCCCGGGTGCTGTTTGAGCCACGGGTGATCCTGGGAGCACTGGATGGCGAAATCGAGGGCGATTTCCAGGCCATGCTCGGCGGCAGCGGCCACCAGCCGGCGGAAGTCTTCGCGGGTCCCTAGTTGCGAGTGAATCGCCTCGTGGCCGCCCTCCTCGCTGCCGATGGCGTAGGGGCTGCCCGGATCATCCGGCCCGGCGGTCAGGGAATTGTTGCGACCCTTGCGGTGGGCGCGGCCGATCGGGTGGATCGGGGTGAAATACAGCACGTCGAAGCCCATGTCCTGAATCATCGGCAAACGCGCGTGTACGTCGTTGAAGGTGCCGTGACGGTTGTGATCGTCTGTGATCGAGCGCGGAAACAGCTCGTACCAACTGGCGAATTCAGCCAGTTCACGTTCGACGTCCATCGGAAACTCGGCGCTCAGGCTCAGGTAGGCGCGGTGATCGGCCTGCGCCATCAATTGCGCACTGCGCGGGTGCAGAAACAGCGCCACCTGCTCGGTTTCGAGCAGGCCGGACAGGTCATGGTGCAGCGCCGCAAGTTGTTCGCTGAGCTGGCCTTCGCTACGTTCGGCGGCCAGTTGCACCATGCTCCGGCCTTCCTGCAGCTCCAGTGAGACCGGGACCGCAGCGTGGTGTTTTTTCTCCAGTTCGTACTGGAAACTGGCGAAGTGATCGATCCACGCTTCGACGCAATACACAAAGCGCCCCTGATGCTCAGGACGAAAGCGCCCTTCCCAGCTGTTGTTGCCCAGATCGTTCATGACCTCGCTCTGCCAGGTTTCAGTGCCTTCCTCGTGCCAGCGGATGCGCACCGCGAGCTTGTCGTGCCCGTCGGCAAACACTTTGCTGGTGACGACCACGTCACGCCCGGCAATCGACTTGGCGGCGAACTGCCCGCCGTCGAGGGTCGGCATGGTGCTTTCGATCACGATGCGCGGCAGCAGCAACGCCTGCGACAGCGGCATGTGCGGGTTGTAGCTCTGCTCTGAAGGTTTTTCAGCAGTCATCGAGCATCTCTCCTTAACGCCCCAAGGACGCTCTTGTGCCGGATCGGTGTTCACAAAGAGGCACCGGCCCCGACATGAACTCACTTAGGTTCCGAGCGACCCGCGCGGGGAAAAGTTCACAGGGATTTGCCTGGATAAATAAGCGGATCGAATTCGCCACGAGGTGGTCAATCCACTTAAGCACGTCTCACGCCATGTGCCACACGGAGGTCTACAGATGAACATCCCGATCCCGGCGCAAACGCCTGATCCGAACATCGACAAACCCACCCTGCCCGAGACCGAACCACAACCGATTCCCGAGCAGGAGCCGCCTGGCACCACGCCGCCGGCGAAGGAAGAACCGCCGACCACGATGCCGCCGGTGATCGTCTGACTCCACCGCCTGAGCGACGCTCAGTCAGAGGTGATCATTGTGCTGCTGGTCTTTTTCAAAGAGCTTCACGATGTGCGGCATCACGCTGAAGATCGCCAGTGCCAGAAAGGTGCTGAGCAGCGCAGTCGCCTCTTTACCCAACCCGGCCGCCACGCCAATGGCGGCCGTCATCCACAGCCCCGCTGCCGTGGTCAGGCCTTTGACATGGCCTTCATCACCTTGCTGATTCTTCAGGATCGTCCCGGCGCCGAGAAAACCGATCCCGGCAATCACCCCCTGCAACACCCTGCTCATCGCATCGGATTCGGCCCCCGAGGTCTGCGGCACCAGCACAAACAGCGCCGCACCGAGCGCCACCAGCATGTGCGTGCGTACCCCGGCAGCCTTGCCCTTGTGCTCGCGCTCGACCCCCAATATTCCGCCCAGCACCGCCGCCATCAGCAGGCGCACGGTGATGCGCGTCAGTTGCGAGGCGTCGCCGACGTCGGCGAACTCCGCTTGCAGCGTTGCCCACACTTCATGCCACCAGGCGTCCATCGTTCCCTCCTTCTTATACGTGGTTAGTCGATGGACAGCGCCGACCATTAATCGGTTGCGTCGAACGATCCCCCCGCGCAGCGCCCTAACCTTTTAGATACCCCTGAAAAAGGACTGCCTCATGCCCCTTCGAGTCGATGAATCCAATCCCGAATCAAAAGTGTGTTTTTTCACCGTCGAAAATGGCGAGGAAATTCGCATTTGCGACACCCTGGAAGTCAGGACCGATAGCGAAAAAGCCATGTCGTTCGTGGAAATAGAAGGCCGGCGCGTTTACGTCACCGAAGTGGAGGCCGATGCATTGACTGTCGCGGGCGCCAAGGACGGCCGTAAACACCTGAAGGCCGACGAGAGTGATTCGGTGATTTGACTGACCCTGATCAACACCCGGCGCAAACGTCTGCGATAGGCCTTTGCGCCTTTATCGGCGGGCTGCTTCAAGTTGTCGCAGGGACGCTGCAAAAGCACATCTGATCCGCTTTTTATTCAAATACCTGAGTCTGTTATGCAAACAGATCGGCGCTCATAGTTCATTCGCCTGATGGAGGCTGATGAGCGAATGACCATGAGCGAACAAATTCCCGTCCGAACCGTAGAAGCAACGCCAACCATAAAAAGTGTGCCTGGTCGCCCAATGAAGGCGAAGGCCGGCTCCACCGACAATCACATCCACACGCGCAGTTTCACCGGCCTGTTCCGCACCCTGCGGATGAGCGGCGCGGGGTTTCTGTTTTTGCTGTTTTTCGGCACCGTGTGGCTGAACTGGGGCGGCCGTCAGGCGGTGTTGTGGGACCTTGCCGAAAGCAAATTCCACATCTTCGGCGCGACCTTCTGGCCACAGGATTTCATCCTGCTCTCGGCGCTGCTGATCATTGCCGCGTTCGGGCTCTTCGCCATCACCGTGTTCGCCGGCCGGGTCTGGTGCGGCTACACCTGCCCGCAGAGTTCGTGGACGTGGATCTTCATGTGGTGCGAGAAAATCACTGAAGGCGAGCGCAACCAGCGGATCAAGCTGCAAGCGGCGCCCTGGGGCCTGAACAAACTGGCCCGGCGTGCGGCCAAGCACACCTTGTGGCTGACGATCAGCGTGATGACCGGGCTGACCTTCGTCGGCTACTTCACCCCGATCCGGCCGCTGGCTGAAGAGCTGTTCACCCTGCAGATCGGCGGGGTCAGCCTGTTCTGGGTGCTGTTCTTCACCGCTGCCACCTACATCAACGCCGGTTGGCTGCGCGAGGCGGTGTGCATGCACATGTGCCCGTATGCGCGGTTTCAGAGCGTGATGTTCGACAAGGACACTCTGGCGATTTCCTACGACGTGGCCCGTGGCGAAAACCGTGGCCCGCGCAAACGTGAGGTGAAACCTGCCGAAGCGGGACTGGGCGATTGCATCGACTGCCAGTTGTGCGTGCAGGTCTGCCCGACCGGCATCGACATCCGTGACGGCCTGCAGATGGAATGCATTGGCTGCGCCGCGTGCATCGACGCCTGTGACTCGATCATGGACAAAATGAACTACCCGCGCGGCCTGATCCGCTACAGTTCCGAGCGCGAATTGCAGGGCGGCAAGACCCATCTGCTGCGGCCACGGCTGATCGGTTACGTTGCGGTGCTACTGGTGATGATCGGCGCTCTGGCGCTGGCACTGGTCGAACGGCCGATGGTCTCGCTGGACGTGACCAAGGACCGTGGACTGTTCCGCGAGAACGGTCAGGGCCAGATCGAGAACATCTACACCCTCAAGGTCATCAACAAGACCCAACAGCGGCAGGACTACAACCTGAGCCTGGTGGATGGCGACGGCTTCCAGTTGCAGGGCAAGACCGAACTGAGCCTCGCCCCGGGTGAAATTGTCGATGTGCCGGTGTCGGTGGCGATGACCACGGAACGCCCGAGCAGCAGTTCGCAGACCTTGAGCTTCAAGATCGCCGACAGCGATGAGCCTGAGGTTTATAGCGTGGCGAAGAGCAGGTTTGTTGCGCCGATGAATCGTTGATCCCTTAGAATCGTCCCCCCTCACCCCAGCCCTCTCCCAGGGGTAGAGGGGGCCGACCGAGGTGTCTATCGCTATACATCGACCTGACAGACCGAGTCGATTATGGATTCGGCGAAGCACTTTCCGACCGAGTCGATTATGGATTCAGCAAACCAATTTCAGGTCGGTGTATGCCGCAAGCATCCCCCAATCAGTCCCCTCTCCCTCTGGGAGAGGGCTAGGGTGAGGGCTTCCTCCCTGACACACCTCAATAACACCAGCACCAAGGTACTCGATGAAACGCTACGAAAAATTCGCCGACGACATCGCTGAACTGATCCGCTCCGGCGTCCTCGGCCCCGGGCAGCGGGTGCCGTCGGTGCGCTACGCCAGCCAGACTTACGGGGTCAGCCCTTCCACGGTGTTCCAGGCCTATTACCTGCTGGAACGTCGTGGCCTGATCCGCGCCCGGCCGCGCTCCGGCTACTTCGTCAACACCCACGCGCCGAGTCCGTTTTCGGAGCCGGTGATCAGCAGCCACGTCAGCGATTCCACCGAAGTCGACGTCAGCGAACTGGTGTTCTCGGTCCTCGAATCGATCAAGGACCCGAGCACCGTACCCTTCGGCTCGGCGTTCCCCAGCCCGACCCTGTTCCCGCTGCAGCGCCTGTCGCGCTCACTGGCCAGTGCGGCGCGCGAGATGGACCCGCGCATGGTGGTCACCGACATGTCACCGGGCAACCCGCAACTGCGCCGGCAAATCGCCCTGCGCTACATGGTCGGCGGGCTGATGCTGCCGATGGAAGAACTGCTGATCACCAACGGTGCCCTCGAAGCGCTGAACCTGTGCCTGCAAGCAGTGACCGAACCGGGTGATCTGGTGGCCATCGAAGCCCCGGCGTTCTACGCCAGCCTGCAAGTGCTGGAGCGCTTGAAACTCAAAGCCGTGGAAATCCCCGTGCACCCGCGAGATGGCATCGACCTCGGCGTCCTCGCGCAGACCCTGGAACGCCATCCGATCAAGGCCTGCTGGTGCATGACCAGTTTCCAGAACCCGATGGGCGCAACCATGCCCGAGGCGAAGAAACAGGAACTGGTCGAACTGCTGCGTCGGCATCAGGTGCCGCTGATCGAGGACGACGTCTACGCCGAGCTGTATTACGGCCAGCAGGCGCCGAAACCGGCCAAGGCTTTCGACACCGAAGGGCTGGTGATGCACTGCGGCTCGTTCGCCAAGAGCCTGGCCCCCGGCTACCGCATCGGCTGGGTCGCCGCCGGGCGCTACGCGCAGAAAATCGAACGACTGAAACTGATGACCTCGCTGTGCGCCTCGATGCCGGCACAAGCAGCCATCGCCGACTACCTGCAACACGGCGGCTACGATCGCCACCTGCGCAAACTGCGCTACGCCCTGGAAGAACAGCAGAGCGCGATGCTCGCAGCGATCGCCCGCTACTTCCCGGCGCAAACCCGGGTCAGCCAGCCGGCGGGCGGCTACTTTCTGTGGCTGGAACTGCCACCGCAGATGGACTCATTGAAGTTGTTTCAGATGGCATTGGCGCAGGGGATCAGCATTGCGCCGGGGCCGATCTTCTCGCCGACCCAACGCTTTCGGAACTGCATTCGCTTGAATTACGGCAGCCCGTGGACCGAGGACTCGGAAAAGGCGATGGAGACGTTGGGGCGGATTGTGCGGTCGTTCTGACAGCTCTGTGTTGTGCGGACTATAGCTATCGCGAGCAGGCTCACTCCTACATTTGAAATGCGTTCACCCTGTAGGAGTGAGCCTGCTCGCGATGAGGCCTTACCAGACGCCGTTGAATTAACGACCACCACCCAGATCGACAAACGTCCCCGTCGCATACGAAGCCTTGTCCGACAGCAACCAGACAATCGCCTCCGCCACCTCGTCCGGCCGTCCGCCCCGGGCCATCGGGATCGCCGACTCCAGCTTGCTGACCCGATCCGGATCGCCGCTCAATGCATGGAAATCGGTGTAGATGTAGCCCGGACGCACCGCGTTGACGCGAATCCCCTCGCCCGCCACTTCCTTGGACAGACCGATGGTGAAGGTGTCGAGCGCACCTTTGGACGCCGCGTAATCGACGTACTCATTCGGTGAGCCCAGGCGTGACGCCACCGACGACACGTTGACGATACTGCCGCCCTGCCCGCCGTGCTTGGGCGACATGCGCAGGATCGCATGCTTGGCACAGAGGATCGGCGCCAATACGTTGGTTTTCATGATTTTGAGGATGCGAAATTCGGACATTTCATCGACACGCGACTTGTGCCCTACGGTGCCGGCGTTGTTCACCAGTGCAGTGACCCGCCCCAATTCGGTGTCGACCCGCTGAAACAGCGCGATCACTTCGTCTTCGATGCTGACATCGGCGCGCACGGCAATGGCTTGCGCGCCCAGCGCCCGTACTTGCTCCAGCACACTTTGCGCGGCCTGTTCATCCGACTGATAGTTGATGCAGATCCGATAGCCCTGCTCGGCAGCCAACAACGCCGTAGCGGCGCCGATTCCGCGCCCGCCACCGGTGATCACAATGACTTTATCCATGCTGGCCCTTCCCCCAAATGCACACGTAACAGTCGGGTGGAAGAATAACCGCCATTGGCCGGTTTTGCATGGAGTCTGATCATTGCCCTGTGGCGAGGGGATTTATCCCCGATCGGCTGCGCAGCAGTCGCCAATTCGGTGGATCAGGAGTATCAGATAAGCAGGATCCCGGGGCCGCTTCGCAGCCCATCGGGGATAAATCCCCTCGCCACATCGATTTCAGACCGCTGTCTTCTGCGCACTCACGATGTTCTGCATGAACCGGTCCGCCGGCATCGGGTGCCCCAGCAAATAGCCCTGCAACGAATCGCACCCCAACTTCGTGAGGAAATCCTGCTGCACACCGGTCTCCACGCCCTCGGCGACTATTCGCAAACCCAGCGCCTGGCCCAGCGCCACGATGGCCGAGACGATGGCCGCATCATCACTGTCATGCTCGAGATCGCGGACAAAACCACGATCGATCTTCAGCTCGTTGGCCGGCAAGCGCTTGAGGTACATCAGGCTTGAATAGCCGGTGCCGAAGTCGTCGATCGACAGATCCACGCCCATATCCGACAACTCCTGCAGCACGGTCATGCTTGCATCGGCGTCGCTCATGGCGGTGGTTTCGGTGATTTCCAGGGTCAGGCTGTTGGCTGGCAGATGGTGCGTCGCCAGCGCCTTCGCCACGCTGCGCACCAGCCCGGTGTGGCAGAACTGCAACGCCGAGAGGTTCACCGCGATACGCCAGTCGGTGTAGCCGAGCACGTACCATTCGCGCATCTGCCGGCAGGCCTCATTCAGTACCCAGTCGCCGATGGCGATGATCAGGCCGGTCTTTTCCGCCAGATCGATGAACTTGTCCGGCAGCAACATGCCTTGGGTCGGATGTTGCCAGCGCAGCAGCGCTTCGGCGCCAACCGGCCGACCATTGGCGGCATCGAACTTGGGTTGGTAATGCAGGCTGAACTGATTGTGCTCCAGCGCCGCGCGCAGATCCTGCAACAGTTGCAGTTGCTTGCGGGCGTTGCTGTTCATCGAGGCGTCGAAGAAGCTGTAGCCGTTTTTACCGCCATTCTTGGCGTGGTACATCGCCGCGTCAGCGTTCATCAGCAGTTCCTGAGCACTCTGACCATTGCCCGGGTACAGAGCGATGCCGACGCTGGCCGAAATATGCAAGTCATGTTCAGCCACCCGGAACGACTGGCCGATCAGACCGACCTGGCGCGCCGCCAGGCTCAGGGCATCGTTGGGCTCGGTCAGGCGCACCAGCAGCACAAACTCATCGCCGCCGATCCGCGCCAGGGTGTCCTGACTGCGCAAGTCCTCGCGCAGGCGGCCCCCGACTTCACGCAGCAACTGGTCACCCATGTGGTGACCGAAGGCATCGTTGACCGGTTTGAAACCGTCCAGATCGATGAACATCAGCGCGAAACAACCGCCCTGCTCCTCGACCTTCTTCATGGCCTGATTGATCCGGTCGTCCAGCAGCATGCGGTTCGGCAAGCCGGTCAGGGTGTCGTGCAGCGCCAGTTGCGTCAGTTCACGGTTGGCCAGGGTCAGCGAGTTCGCCAGATCGGCGGTGCGCGCTTCGAGGCGGGCATCGAGAATCGAGGTCAGCAAAGCAATCGACAGCACCGCCAGCGTAGTGATCAGCACCAGACTGTCGACGCCGTTGCCCTTCAGCCCATTGAGCGTCGCGCCACAGAAACTGCCATCGGGAAACTGCGCGGCAGCCATGCCGGTGTAGTGCATGCCGACAATCGCAATGCCCATGATCACCGCCGCGCCGCCACGGATCAGGCGCACATAGGGCGAGTGCTGGCGCAGGCGGAAGGCGATCCACAATGCCGCCGCCGACGCACCGACCGCGATCAGCAATGACGCGCCGAACAGCGTCGGGTCGTAATCGATCCCCGGGGTCATGCGCAGCGCCGCCATGCCGGTGTAATGCATGGCGCTGATCCCGCCGCCCATGATCAAGGCACCAAAAGCCAATTGCAAAACAGGTAGTTTCGGCTGGCTGACCAGCCACAAGGCAAACCCGCAGGACAGGACCGCAATCAGCAGCGACAGCGCAGTAATCGTGATGTCGTAGCCCAGCTCGATCGGCAGCTTGAACGCGAGCATGCCGATGAAGTGCATCGACCACACGCCGACCCCCATCGCCAGTGCGCCGCCCGCCGTCCAGAAATGCACTGCACGCCCACGGGCGGTGGCAATGCGCCCGGTCAGATCGAGCGCCGTATACGACGCCAGAATCGCCACGCACAGCGAAATCAAAACCAGAGTGAAGGAATAATTACCGATGAGCATGTGGATTCTCGCGACCAGTCGTGCCGTACTGCAGCCGTTCTCGGCCGGGCAAATGCGGCGATTGTACTGATTGCGCAGAAGAACGCACTGACAAAGTAATCATTTTGCCATCAACCCGATGAAAGACTTGTGAGATCGCTCTACAAGGCTCTGGCCCGGGCCTTGACCGGAAGATTTCTGTCGTCCGAGGCGATCAATGTGAAAGCGGGCCTGCTCGCGAAAAAGCCAGCAGATTCGACGCAGATGTCGACTGAACTGATGCCTTCGCGATCAGGCTCGCTGCCACCGGTATTGCGCTAGCGCCAATCAGCGGTTGTCGCTGACGTCGAGATGTCCATCCCAACCACCCCCCAGCGCTGCAATCAACTGCACGCTGGCAATCAACCGGCTCTGCAGAATATTGAGCACTGTGCGTTCGTTGTTCAGCGCCGTGGCCTGCACCACGACCACGTCGATGTAGGCAATCAACCCGGCCTTGTACTGGTTCTGGGTCAGGCGCAACGAATCGCGCGCGGCATCCAGCGCTTCCTGACGCACCGCCGCTTCGTCTTCATACACCTTCAATTGCACCAGGTAGTTTTCCACCTCGCGGAAACCGTCGAGCACGGTTTGACGGTACTTGGCGACGGTCTGGTCATAGACCGCTTCGGTGCGGTCGACTTCGGCGGAACGGATCCCGCCATCGAATATCGGCAAGTCCAGTTTCGGACCGACCGACCAGAAGCGGTTGGGCAGCGTAAAAAGGTCTTTCGAGGTACTGCTGCTGTAACCGCCGCTCATGCTCAGGGTCAGGTCCGGGTAGTACGCCGCTTTCGCCACGCCGATATTGGCGTTGGCGGCGATCACCGAGCGCTCGGCCGAGGCGATGTCCGGGCGCCGCTCCAGCAATTGCGAAGGCAGGCTCAGTGGAATCTGCGGCAGGTTTGGAATGTTCTGGGTTTCGGCGATGCTGAATTCCGCCGGCGCCTGCCCGGTGAGCACGGCGATAGCGTTTTCGAACTGTGCGCGTTGCCAGATCAGGTCCACCAGATCGCCCTGGGTACTTTTCAACTGGGTCTGCGCCTGCGCCACCGCATCGCGCCCGGAGATCCCGGCACGGTATTGGTTCTGGGTCATTTGCAGCGACTTCTCGTACGCCGCCACCGTCGACTCAAGCAAGCGCTTCTGTTGATCGATCACGCGCAGTTGCAGGTAGTTTTGCACCAGATCCGACTGCTGGCTCAGGCGCATTGCCGCCAGATCGGCAAAGCTTGCCTGCGCGCTGGCTTCGTTGGCTTCAAGTCCGCGACGCAACTTGCCCCAGACATCCGCCTCCCAACTCACACCCAACTGCGCATTATAGGTATCGCGAATCCCGCTGGAGGAACTGCTCAAACTGGAACTGCTGCTGCCAGTGCCTTGGCTGGAGCGGGTCTTGCCCACGCTCAGGTCGACATTGGGGTAAAACGCCCCACGGGCACTGCGCACCAGGGCCTGGGCCTGACGGTACTGGGCTTCGGACTGGGCGACGGTCTGGTTGGCGCTGTTGAGTTTCTCCACCAGAGCGTTGAGTTGCTGATCGCCATACAGTTCCCACCAGGCGCCACGGGCCAGCGAGTCGCTGGGGTTGGCCTGACGCCAGCCCTTGGCTTCTTTGTATTGCGCGACTTCAGCGGTCTGCGGACGCTGATAGTCCGGGCCGACGGCGCAGGCACTGAGCATCGCCACGCACAGCGACAGGCTCAACAGACGTGAACCCCGAGCAGTGGCCAGATTGAGAAGCGAACGGTCAGTCATAGCGGAGTTTCCAGAGCGGCGTCAGTACGCACGCCACGCCACTTGTTGAAGCGGTGGCGCAGCTTGTCGAGATAGAGGTAAACCACCGGGGTGGTGTAAAGGGTCAGCACCTGGCTGAAGATCAGCCCGCCGATAATCGTCAGGCCCAGCGGTTGGCGCATTTCCGCACCCTCGGCGCGGCTGAGCAGCAACGGCAAGGCGCCGAGGATTGCCGCCAGGGTAGTCATCAGAATCGGGCGTAGCCGTTGCAGGCAGGCGCTGCGGATCGACTCCAGCGGCGACAGCCCCTGATGGCGCTCCAGTTGCAGCGCCAGGTCGATCATCAGGATCGCGTTTTTCTTCACCACGCCGATCAGCAGGAACAGCCCGAGCAACGAGATCAGGCTGAACTCGCCACCCAGCGCATAGATCGACAGCAATGCGCCGACCCCGGCCGACGGCAGCGTCGAGAGAATCGTCAACGGGTGAATGTAGCTTTCATACAGCACCCCGAGTACCAGATACACCGCCAGCAGCGCGCCAAGAATCATGAACGGCTGGCTTTTCTGGGTCGCGGCAAAGGCGTCGGCGGTGCCGGCCATTTTCGCAATCACGTCTTCCGGCAAACCGACCTTGGCAATCGCCCGCTCGATCGCCGCGCTGCCCTGCTCCACCGTCACCCCTTCGGCCATGTCGAAGGCGATGCTTTCGGAGGCGAACTGGCCTTCGTGGCTGACCCGGTCGTCTTCCAGGCTGCTCTCATAGTGGGCGATGGTCGACAACGGAATCCGTGCGCCGTCAGCAGTGATCACCTGCACTTGCTTGAGCGTTACCGGATCCTGCGCGTACTTCGGATTGACCTCCATCACCACCTGGTATTGGTTGAGGCTGTCGTAGATAGTCGAGATCTGCCGCTGGCTGTAGGCGTTGTTCAACACCGCCGTGACCATGTTCATGTCGACCCCGAGGCGCTTGGCCTGATCGCGGTCGACAACCAGCGTTACTTGCTGTGCACCGCGCCCTTCGCGGGCATCGATGGCTGTCAGCTCAGGCAAAGCGCGCAAGGCAGTGACGACTTTCGGATACCACTCGCGCAACGCCCCCAGATCGCCGCTTTGCAGGATATAGCTGTATTGCGAGGTGGTCTGTTCGCGGCCACCGCCAAATTGCAGGTCCTGGTCCGCCATCAACATCAGTTGGGCACCGGGTACCTTGGGCATTTCCTTGCGCAGGCGTTCGATGACCTTCTGCGCCGACAGGTTGCGTTCCTTGATCGGTTTCAGGCGCACCAGCATGAACGCGTTGTTGGTGCCGTTGGTGCCGCCAATGAAGCCGGCCACACTCTCGACCGCTTCGTCCTTGAGCACGGCGCGGCGGAAGGTTTCCATTTTCGGCTGCATCACGCTGAACGACAGGCCGTCATCACCGCGCACGAAACCGATCAACTGGCCGGTGTCCTGCTGCGGCATGAACGTCTTGGGCACCACCACATACAGCGCGACGTTGACGCCGACCGTGATGATCAGGCTGAGCAGGGTCAGACGCCGATGACGCAGCACCCAGTCGAGGCTGCTGGCGTATTTGCCGACCATCCAGTCGTTGGTCTTGCGGCTCCAGCGTTGCAGGCGGTTTTCCTGGCCCGGCGTGTGCGGCTTGAGCCAGCGCGCGCAGAGCATCGGCGTCAGGGTCAGCGAGACCACCAGCGAGACCACGATCGCCGCCGCCAGGGTGATGGAGAATTCGCGGAACAGGCTCTCGACAATCCCGCCCATGAACAGGATCGACAGGAACACCGCCACCAGCGAAACGTTCATCGAGAGCAAGGTGAAACCGACTTCCTTGGCCCCGAGATAGGCAGCCTTCATCGGTTTGACGCCGTCGTCGATGTGCCGGGAAATGTTCTCCAGCACCACGATGGCATCGTCCACCACCAGTCCGGTGGCCAGAATCAGCGCCATCAGCGACAGGTTGTTCAGCGAGAAGCCATACAGGTACATCACCGCGAAGGTGCCCACCAGCGACACCGGTACCGCCAGCGTCGGAATCAGCGAGGCACGGAAGTTACCGAGAAACAGGAACACCACCAGAATCACCAGCGCCACGGCAATCAGCAGGGTCATTTCCGCTTCGTGCAGCGTAGCCTTGATCACTGGCGAACGGTCCATCGCCAGGTTCAGCTTCACACTGGCCGGCAGCACCGCTTGCAGGGCTGGCAACTGGGCCTTGATCTCGTTGACCGTCTCGATGATGTTGGCGCCGGCCTGGCGGTTGATCACCAGCAGCACCGCCGCGTCATCGTTGAAGAAGCCGCTGTTGTAACGGTCTTCGACGCCGTCGCTGACCTTGGCTACGTCCTTCAGCCGCAGGGCCGCGCCGTTGTTGTAATGGATGATCAGCGATTCGTAATCCTTGGCCTTTTCCAACTGGTCGTTGGCCTGGATCTGCCACAGGCGCTCGCCGTCTTCGACCGAACCCTTGGGCCGGCGCACGTTGGCCCCGGCAATGGTCTTGCGCACATCGTCGAGCGCGACGCCGTACTGATTCAGCGCCTGCGGTTCGAGTTCGATGCGTACCGCCGGCAGCGAACTGCCGCCGATCTGCACTTCACCCACGCCCTGCACCTGGGACAGGCTCTGGGACAGGATGGTCGAGGCGAGGTCGTAGAGCTGGCCTTTTTCCAGCACGTCCGAGGTCAGCGACAGCACCATGATCGGCGCCTGCGACGGGTTGACCTTCTTGTAGGTCGGCATGCTGCGCATCCCGCTTGGCAGCAGGTTGCGCGACGCGTTGATCGCCGCCTGCACCTCACGCGCCGCGCCGTTGATGTCGCGGTCGAGGTCAAACTGCAGAATGACCCGGGTCGAGCCCTGGCTGGAGCGGCTGCTCATGGTGTTGACGCCGGCGATCGCGCCGAACGAACGTTCCAGCGGCGTGGCGACCGTGGACGCCATCACCTCGGGACTGGCACCGGGCAGGCTGGCCTGGACCACGATCACCGGGAAATCCATTTGCGGCAGCGGCGACACCGGCAACAGACCGAAGCTGACGCCACCCAGCAGCATGATCGCCAGGCTCAGAAGCATCGTCGCGACCGGGCGCTTGATGAAAGGACCGGAGAGGTTCATTGACCGCAGTCCCCGACTTCACCGCACTCCCCTGTAGGAGTGAGCCTGCTCGCGATAGCGGTGTGTCTGCCCCCACTGATATTGAATGTGCCGGCCTCATCGCGAGCAGGCTCACTCCTACAGGGGTTATGTGTCAGGGCAGTCATACCGACACCTCTTCGCGGTCGGCATTGGTCTTGCCGAAGCGCCGACCCAAGCGGTCGAAATACAGGTAGATCACCGGCGTGGTGAACAGGGTCAACACCTGGCTCACCAGCAGCCCGCCGACCATCACCAGACCCAGCGGTTGACGCAATTCAGCGCCGGAACCGGTAGCCAGCATCAGCGGCACCGCACCGAACAACGCGGCCAGGGTGGTCATCAGGATCGGCCGGAAGCGCAGCAGAGCCGCCTGATAGATCGCCTGTTCCGGCGCCATGCCCTGGGTGCGCTCGGCGTCGAGGGCGAAGTCGATCATCATGATCGCGTTCTTCTTGACGATACCGATCAGCAGGATGATGCCGATGATCGCGATCATGCCCAGGTCATTGCCGCTGAGCAGCAAGGCCAGCAAGGCGCCGACCGCCGCCGACGGCAAGGTCGAGAGGATGGTGATCGGGTGGATATAACTCTCGTAGAGCACGCCGAGCACGATGTACATGGTCACCACCGCCGCCAGAATCAGCAGCAAGGTGCTCGACAGCGAGGCCTGGAACGCTTCGGCCGCGCCCTGGAACTGGGTCTGAACGCCAATCGGCATGCCGATGTCCTTCTGCACCTGATCGATGATGTCCACCGCGTGCCCCAACGCCACACCGGGTGCGAGGTTGAACGACATCATCACCGCCGGGAACTGACCGATGTGAGTGATCGCCAGTTGCGCCTGACGCTCCTCGACGTGGGCCAGACTCGACAGACGCACCTGCGCGCCGTCCGTGGTCTTGACGTGAATCTGGTCCAGCGCTGCCGGCCCGATCTTCTCCCCGGCCTGCGCCTGCAGCACCACACGGTACTGGCTGGCCTGGGTGTAAATGGTCGAAATCTGCCGCTGACCGAAGGCGTCGTACAGCGCGTCGGTGATGTTCTGCACCGAAACGCCCAGACGCGAGGCCGCGTCGCGGTCGATCACCAGATAGACCTGCAGGCCCTTGTCCTGCAAGTCACTGGCAACGTCGGTCAGTTCCGGACGCTCGGCCAGTGCCTCGACCAGCCGCCCGCTCCACTGGCCAAGCAATTCGGCGTCCGGCGAGGACATGCTGAACTGGTACTGCGTCCGGCTCACCCGGTCTTCAATAGTCAGGTCCTGCACCGGCTGCATGAACAGACGGATGCCGACCAGTTTGTCCAGTTGTGGCTGCAGACGCGCGATCACTTGGGTGGCGCTCAGGTCACGCTGACCGTGAGGCTTGAGGTTGATCAGCAAGCGCCCGCTGTTGAGCGTGGCGTTGTCGCCGTCGACGCCGATGTAGGACGACAGGCTCTCCACCGCTGGATCTTCCAGAATCACCTTGGCCAGCGCCTGCTGACGCTCGCCCATGGCGGCAAAGGAGATCGACTGCGGCGCCTCGGAAATGCCCTGGATCACCCCGGTGTCCTGCACCGGGAAGAAACCCTTGGGTACCACCATGTACAGGAACACAGTCAGCGCCAGCGTACCGATGGCCACCAGCAGGGTCAGCGGCTGGTGCTTGAGTACCCACTGCAACTTGCGCCCGTAGGCGGCGATCATCCAGTCGATGAAGGCGCCGCTGGCCCGGTAGAAACGACCCTGCTCGTGGGCTTCCGGCTCACGCTTGAGCAGTCGCGCGCACATCATCGGGGTCAACGTCAGCGAGACCACCAGGGAAATCAGGATCGCCACCGCCAGAGTGATGGCGAACTCGCGGAACAGCCGCCCGACCACATCGGCCATGAACAGCAGCGGAATCAGTACCGCGATCAGCGACAGAGTCAGGGAAATCAGGGTGAAGCCGATCTGCTTGGCGCCCTTGAGCGCGGCCTGCATCGGGCTATCGCCCTCCTCGATGAAGCGCGCAATGTTCTCCAGCATCACGATCGCATCGTCGACCACGAAACCGGTGGCAATGGTCAGCGCCATCAGGGTCAGGTTATTGACCGAGAACCCGGCCAGATACATCACGCCGAACGTGCCGATCAGCGACAGCGGCACGGCCACCGACGGAATGATCGTCGCACTGGCGCGGCGCAGGAACAGGAACGTCACCATCACCACCAATGCAATGGCGATCAGCAGTTCGTGCTGCACATCGGTAACCGAGGCGCGGATGGTCTGAGTGCGGTCGGTGAGTACGGTGACGTCGAGGCCGGCCGGCAGGTTGTCGGTGATGCTCGGCAGCAACGCCTTGATGCGGTCGACCACCTCGATCACGTTGGCACCCGGCTGACGCTGGATGTTCAGCAGCACCGCCTGATTCTGGTTGGCCCACGCCGCCAGACGCTCGTTCTCGGCACCGTCGACGATCTCCGCGACATCCTTGAGCCGCAACGGCGCGCCGTTCTTGTAGGCGAGGATCAGGTTGGCGTAGTCCTTGGGCGAGGTCAGCTGATCGTTGGCGTCGAGCATCGACACCCGCGTCGGGCCGTCAAAGTTGCCTTTCGGCTGGTTGACGTTGGAGGCGCTGATCAAGGTGCGCACGTCCGACAGGTTCAGGCTGTTCGCGGCCAGCGCTTCCGGGTTGACCTTGATGCGCACCGCCTGACGTTGACCGCCGGCAATGCTGACCATGCCGACACCGCTGATCTGGGCGATTTTCTGCGCCATGCGCGTATCGACCAGGTCGTTGAGCTTGGGCAGCAGCATGGTTTTCGAGGTGATCGCCAGGGTCAGCACCGGGGTGTCTGCCGGGTTGACCTTGTTGTACACCGGCGGCGCCGGCAAGTCGGTTGGCAGCAGGTTGGTCGCGGCGTTGATCGCGGCCTGCACCTGCTGTTCGGCGACGTCCATGTTGATGTCGAGGCTGAAACGCAGGGTCAGCACCGAAGCGCCGCCGGAACTGGTCGAGGCCATTTGCGTCAGGCCCGGCATCTGTCCGAACTGGCGTTCGAGGGGTGCGGTCACGGCGCTGGTCATCACGTCCGGACTGGCGCCGGGATACAGGGTCATGACGCGGATGGTCGGGTAATCGACCTGCGGCAATGCCGAGACCGGCAGCAGGCGATAGGCAATCAGACCGGCCAGGACAATGGCCAGCATGCTCAGGGTGGTGGCTACCGGACGGAGGATGAACAGCCGCGAAATGTTCATGCGCCCTTCTTGGCCTTGTCAGTCACGGCGGCGTCCGGTGCACTGGCGGCGGGCTTGCCCTGCAAGTGCCCGGTCGGCGTGGTCGGCACGTCATTGCTGTCATTGACCACTTCCACTTCGCTGCCTTCCTTCAGGCGGTCGGTGCCTTCGAGCACCACGCGGTCGCCCGCCGCCAGGCCTTCGGTGATCACGGTGTTGTTGCCGTCGCTGGCGCCGATCTTCAACTGGCGAATGGTGACTTTCTTGTCGCCGTCCAATGCGTAAACGAAAGTGCCGTTGGTGCCGAACTGAATCGCGGCCGACGGTGCCAGCACCACGCCTTTCAGGGTGTCTGCCAGCAGGTGCACATTGACAAACTGATTGGGGAACAGCGACTGGTCGCGGTTATCGTAACGGGCCTTGAATTTCAGGGTGCCGGTGGCGACGTCGATCTGGTTGTCGAGGCTTTGCAGCACGCCGCTGGCCTGGATTCTGGTGTCGCCACGGTCCCACGCTTCGGCCGGCAATTTGGCACCGCTGTGGTAGCGCGCGAGCACGGTTTCAAGGCTGTTTTCCGGCAGGGTGAAGACCACGCTGATCGGTTGGGTCTGAGTGATGACCGCAAGGAACGTGGTGTCGTTGGCGGCTACCAGGTTGCCGACGTCGAGCTGACGCAGGCCGACGCGACCGGCAATCGGCGCGCGGATTCTGGTGAATTCGAGATTGAGCTTGGCGTCGTTGACCGCCGCCTGATTGGTCTTGACCGTGCCCAGATACTGGCCGACCAGCGCTTCGGCGGTGTCCAGGGTCTGCTTGGCGATGCTGTCTTCCTTGTACAGGCCGCGATAACGCTCGACATCGACCTGAGCGTTTTTCAGTTGCGCCTGATTCTGCAGCAAGGTGCCTTCCGCCTGCAGCAAGGCGTTCTGGTACGGACGCGGATCGATCTCTGCCAGCAGGTCGCCGGCCTTGACCATCTGCCCTTCCTCGAAATTGATCTTCACCAGTTCGCCCCCCACCCGGCTGCGCACATTGATGGTGTTGAGCGCGGTGACTGTGCCCAGCGCCTTGTAATACAGCGGGAAATCACCGGTGACCGCCGGGGCTACACGCACCGGAATCGGCCCGGCCGCGCCACCGAAGCCCGGTCGCATCATCCCCGAACGTCCGGCATGGCCGGTCGCAGCCTTGTCGGCGCCCTCCTTGTGGGCCGAACCGGCGGGCCAGAACTTCCAGCACAGTACGGCGATGACCAACAGGACGAGCAAGCTGATCAGCCAGCGGCGGGAGTTGCGAGGGGACGATTGCATGGATTGATTGACCATTGGGCGCGTGGGCTTCTTTTACGGGAGGCTGAACGATAAGCACTGGCAGGGAATTAGCAAAGCAGCTTTACCGGCAATTTACCTTCAACTTACGTTTCAAGGTGTGAGGCAAAACACTGATACACAAATGAAAACGGCCTGGACAGGGCCAGGCCGTTAACAATTGTAAAAGCGCTTATTTCAGAACGGCGAGTGCTGCTTCGTAGTTCGGCTCTTCAGCGATTTCCTTGACCAGCTCGCTGTGCAGCACGTTGTCGTTTTCGTCCAGAACCACCACGGCACGGGCGGTCAGGCCTTTCAGCGGGCCGTCAGCGATGGCTACGCCGTAGTTCTGGATGAACTCGGCGCCACGCAGGGTCGACAGATTCTGCACGTTTTCCAGACCTTCGGCGCCGCAGAAACGGGCCTGGGCAAACGGCAGGTCAGCCGAGATGCACAGCACCACGGTGTTGGCGACGTCGTTGGCCTGGGCGTTGAACTTGCGTACCGAAGTGGCGCAGGTCGGGGTGTCGACGCTTGGGAAGATGTTCAGCACTTTGCGCTTGCCGGCGAAGCTCGCCAGGGTGACGTCGGACAGATTGCCGGCAACCAGAGAAAAGGCTGGTGCCTTGGAACCGGCTTGTGGCAACTGGCCGTTGACTTGAACCGGGTTGCCCTTGAGGGTGACTTGAGCCATGACTTGAGTCCTTCTAGCGTTTTGGTTGGAAAGCATGCAAGAGGCCGAAGTTAACCACGAAATTGTCCGACGACCTATGCCCAGACTGAAATTGTTAGGTGCTCGCACAAAAAATTGTATACAACCCGCAAAAATCCCCCCCTCAGGGGATTTGCGTGGTCATTTGAGCAATTGCAGCATGTTGCGGTGCCGCGCCTCGAAGATTCGCCGCATGTACGCGTCCACCAGCAGACGCTCGCTGAACCGACCGCCAAGCGCTGCATATGTCACCTGATCGGTATAAAGAGTACCGCCCTCACCCGCGGCCACCCGATGTTCATGACGAAAGGCACGCAGCGGCCCCTTGAGCATCTCATCGACAAAATGGCTGTTACCGACTTCGCGAATCACCACCGTCCAGTTTGATGGAATCAGGTTGAACATCCAGTGCCGAAAGCGGAACTGGCGCCCGGCTTCGATCCGTAGATTGTTCAGGTCGACATCGCCCAGCGGCGTGACGCGCTCCGGGAAGATCTTCGGAAAATTCGTCCCGTCCAGACAAAAGTCGAGCACTTGGGCCGGTGTGCGGGCGGGAATCAACGTTGTGAGTTTCAGGACTGGCATGGCCGACACACTCCGTATGCAGGGGATGCTTGTTAAAACGCAGGTCTGCATCTTTTATTTAGAAGCCTGTCGATTTAAGCCCCGCCCGTTCGACTAAGCAATGAATCCCCACCCAATCCACGGAGCAACCACCATGCGATTCATGATCCTTGTCAAAGCCAGCGCCGACTCCGAAGCCGGCATCATGCCCAGCGAAAAGCTGATCACCGCCATGGGCAATTTCAACGAAGAACTGGTCAAGGCCGGCATTCTCATCGACGCCGATGGCCTGCACCCCAGCAGCAAAGGCGCCCGCGTGCGCTTCTCCGGCGAAAAGCGCACCGTCATCGACGGGCCGTTCATCGAAACCAAGGAGCTGGTGGCCGGTTACTGGATCTGGGAAGTGAAGTCGAAAGAGGAAGCCATCGAGTGGGTCAAACGCTGCCCCAACCCGATGCCGGGCGAGTCCGAAATCGAGATTCGGCAGATATTCTCGGCAGAGGATTTCGGCGCCGAGTTCACCCCGCAAGCGCGCGAACAAGAAGAGCGCATCCGCGAACAGGCCAAGAAAAACGTTTGAATCCGCAAACACTTGCTGAATTTGAGATCGCCATCGCGGGCAAGCCACGCTCCCACAGGTACGTCGCCAGTCACATCATTTGTAGGCGCCCTCAATCCTGTGGGAACGTGGCTTGCCCGCGATGGCGCGATCTCTGGTAAAAAACTTAACCATCAAGTACACAATGCAAGTGTGACCCTGTACACAAAACTAAAGAATTAACCCATTCGACTGGCTAAGTCCCCATAAGCTGCTAGCGTCAATCGGACGTGTCCTACAGGCTTGATAAGAAAGGGATTACGACCAAACGGCCGACAAGTGCCGAACTGTCTATAAGCCACCAGGGAAGCGGGGATGACGTTCAATCGAGTGGGGAAGACTCTCTTTCTGGCCGGATCGCTGGCCGCTACGTGCGCGCAGGCGGACAACGCCGAAGACGCCAATAAAAGCAACAACCCGTTGAACATTGCTCCTGGCGCGAATCTGCAGGACTACTACACCCCCAGGCTCTACGACACCAACGCGCACACCAACGACGTGTTGCTGCGCGGCGCCCTGCCGATAGCCCCCAACGACTTCATCGGTGTCCCGCAACTGGTGCGCGCAACATTGCCGATCAGCACCCGCCCCGACCCGCACAATGGCTACAGCACCGGCATCGGTGATCTGAATCTGTTCGATATCTTCATCCTGAAAACCGAGGGTGTGCAGCTCGGCATCGGGCCGCTGATTACCGCGCCGACCGCCGAACAGGACGAACTGGGCACCGGCAAATGGCAGGGTGGCCTGGCCGCAGTGGCCATCGATTCGTCGCCGCGCGGCCTGCTCGGCGCACTGCTGCAATACCAGAGTTCGTTTGCCGGCGACAGCGACCGCGCCCACGTCGAAAGCGCCACGATGCAGCCGTTCATCATCCATAACCTGGAAAAAGGCTGGTACCTGCGCTCCACCGGCACCTGGTCCTTCGACCTGAAAAACAACACCCACTACATCCCCATCGGGCTGGGCCTGGGCAAGGTCTGGAAGTCCGGCAGCAACATCCTCAACGCTTTATCGAGCCGCAGTGGACCGCTGACCGCAAGGGCGACGGCCTGCCGCAGTTCACCCTGTACACAGGCATCAACGTAACGTTCGGAAAATAAGGATATTGCGATGCACATTGCACTGCGCGCCGCCGGTTTCAGCCTCATGACATTGTTCGCCAGTTGCGGCGTCGGTGCGCAGGACCTGGATACCCGCATTGGCAAGATCGCCATGGACGGCGAGTTACCGGCCCATGATTCGATTGCCAGGCTGTACGCCGAACTGGATTTCCAGCAGGCCACCCAGAGTTATCTGTGGGCCTTGCCGCTGGTGTCTTACGCCCAGTGGCAGGAAGAGTTTCGCGACAAGCTGGGTGCGCGCAGCGGCGACCTGATGGTCCTCAACAGCTACGAAGACAAGCTCGGCGTGATCACCGCCAACGCCACCACCCCCTACATTCTGGGCTTCGTCGACCTGAGTGAAACCGGGCCACTGGTGATCGAGTTGCCGCCAGGCCCCACTGCCGGCGGTATCGGCGATTTCTGGCAGCGGGCAATTATCGACATGGGCCAGACCGGTCCCGACAAGGGCCAGGGCGGCAAATATCTGGTGCTGCCTCCCGGCGCCGAGCCACCAGCGGATGCCGGCCAGTATTACCTGGCCAAATCGGAAACCATGAACGTGCTGGTGGGGTTTCGCGTACTCGATCCGGACCCGGCCAAAGGCAAGGCGCTGGTCGAGCAGTTCAAGATGTACCCGTACGCCCAACGCAGCGCCCCTGGCAAAACCCGCCTGCTTTCACCGCAAGGCAAACCGTGGTCCGGCACGCAGCCCCGAGGCATTGCCTATTGGCAGCGCCTGCACCAGATCATCCAGAAAGAACCGGTCAACGAACGTGACCGCTTCTACATGGCGATGCTTGCCAGCCTCGGCATCGAGAAGGACAAACCGTTCAATCCCAATACCCAGCAACGCAAGGCATTGGAAGAAGGGGTGCAGGTCGGCGAATTGATCGCCAAGGCCAACACCTTCGCCAAACGTTTTCCCGACGCCCAGTACTGGCCCGACCGGCATTGGGACAGGGTGCTGAACATCGCCGAGCCGTCGCAACGCGTGACGTATTACGACCAGTTGTGGGAACGCAGCGCGTGGTTCTACGAGGCGGTCACCAACACCAAAGGCATGATTTCCCGGACGCCCGGGCTGGGCCAGACCTACCTCGGCGCCTACTCCGACGCCAAAGGTGACTGGCTCGACGGCGGCAAGAGTTATCGCCTGCACGTCGGCGCCAACCCGCCGGCCAAGCAGTTCTGGTCGATGACCGTGTACGACATCGACAGCCGCTGTCTGATCGACAACCCGCAGCGCAAGGCTGACCTGTCTTCGCGTCAGGACTTGAAGAAAAACGCCGACGGTTCGGTGGACCTGTACTTCGGCCCTACCGCGCCCAAAGGGTTCGAGAACAACTGGGTGCAAACCCTGCCGGGCAAACACTGGTTCAGTTATTTCCGTCTGTACGCGCCGACCGAAGCGTATTTCGACAAAAGCTGGAAACTCGACGACATCACGCTCGCGCCATAAACAAGGACGCACCATGCACACACGCAGTCTGTTGCTGACCGGCCTCGCCCTTACTCTGAGCACCAGCGTCTGGGCCGATTTCAGCGCCACCCCCGAAGAGGCTCGGGGCATTGCCAAAGAGGCTTATCTGTATGGTTTCCCGGTGGTGGAGATGTACAAGACCCTCTACACCCAGGCCGTCGACAGCAAAAGCCCGAACTACAAGGCGCCATTCAACCAGATCGGCAACACCGCCAAGGCCTTCACCGCCAAGGACACCGCTTTCGTCACACCGAACGCCGACACGCCCTACTCGTTCGTCTGGATGGACCTGCGCGCAGAACCGCTGATCCTCACCTTGCCACCGATCGAGGAACACCGTTACTACTCGGTGCAGTTGATCGACGCCTACACGCAGAATTTCGCTTATCTGGGCACCCGCAGCACCGGTAACAATGGTGGCCATTTCATGATTGCCGGGCCGGAGTGGCAGGGCCAGCAACCGGTGAATATCGATCGCCTGCTTCGCAGCGAAAGCAACATCACTTACGCGCTGTACCGCACGCAATTGTTCGATGAAAGGGATCTGGGCAAGGTCAAGCAGATCCAGAAAGGCTACAAGGTCGAAACCCTCAGCCATTACCTGAAACAGAAAGCCCCGGCCCCGGCCCCGAAAGTCAGCTGGCCGAAACCCACGCCGACCATGAGCGAAACCCCGGATCTGTTCCGTTACCTGAACTTCATGCTCGCCTTCACGCCGCCGCAGGACGTCGAGAAAGACCTGCTCGCGCGTTTCGCCAAAATCGGCATCGGTGCCGGCCAGCCGTTTGATCCGGGCAAACTCACTGCCGAGCAGCGCAAGGCACTGGAGGACGGCATCAGCGACGCCAAGGCTGAATTCGCCGCGTTCAAAAAAGACCAGGTCGACGCGCACAAGGTCAGCAGCGGTGACTTGTTCGGCACTCGCGATCACCTCAAGGGCAACTACCTGTACCGCTACGCCGGGGCCAACATGGGCATTTTCGGCAACTCGGCCGAAGAGGCGAACTACATCGGCTACTTCGTTGACAAGGACGGGCAACCGGTCGACGCCTCGAAACACGATTACACCCTGCATTTCGACAAGGGCGCCCTGCCCCCGGCCGATGCGTTCTGGTCGCTGACGATGTACGACGGCAAGAACAAATTGCTGGTGGCCAACCCGCTCAACCGCTACCTGATCAACTCGCGGATGCTCCCCGAGCTGAAGCTCGATGCCGACGGCGGCCTGACCCTGTATGTGCAGCACAAGAACCCGGGCAAGGACCAACAGGCCAATTGGCTGCCGGCACCGAACGGGCCTTTCTACGGGATCTTGCGTCTTTATCTGCCAAAACCGGAAGTGGCCAGTGGCGAATGGAGAATGCCGCCACTGACCCCGGTCAACTCAAAACAATAAGCGGAGTCAGTGATGGTCAAGCCTTACGTTGTGCGTCCTCTGTTGGCGCTGTGCATGATCGGCAGTCCGCTGCTGTACGCCGCCGAGGGTGGTGTGGGTCGACCGATCACCGGTCAACAGGTGTTTTCCAATGCCGGGATCGTACCGCCGGAACCCGGCTGGGTCGTCTCGGTGACCAGCATCTGGTATGACGGCTCGCTCAAGGGCAATCGTGGTGCACCGATTTCCGGTGAAATCAGTGCCGGGATCGACATGAAAGTCTCCTACACCATGACCAACCTGACCCACATCTGGGACACCGGCAAAGGCCCGTGGAACTTTGCCTCGGCGATCGGCATTCCGTTGCAATACACCGACGTTGACGCGGCCATCACCGGCCCGCGAGGACGGACCCTCGGCACCAGCGATTCCGGCACTCAGTTTGCCGACGCGCTGGTGACGCCGATTGCCGCCGGTTACCACTTCGACGAACTGAATCACATCGCGTTCTCCCTGCCGATCTACGTGCCGACCGGTGCCTATAACGAGAACCGTCTGGCCAACCCGGGCCAGAACAACTACACGTTCATGCCGACCGTGGCCTTCACCCACCTGGATGGCAAGGGTGGCGAGTTCACCCTGTCCAGTGGTCTGGAGTTCTATACCGAAAACACCACCACGGATTATCGCAACGGCAACATCTTCACCCTCGATGCGCTGTGGACCCACGGTTTTGGCAGTGGCTGGAGCGCAGGTCTCGCGGCCGGTTATATCCAGCAGGTCACCGACGACAAGGGCCAGACCGCCGACGCACTGAATGGCTTCCGTGGCCGCTCGGTCGGTGCCGGCCCGGTGATCGGCTGGGCCGGCAAGTTCGCCGACGCCCAGGCCAACATCAGCGCACGCTGGGTACCGGAGTTCGACACCAAGAATCGCCCTGAAGGCAATGGCTTCGCCGTCAACATGACCCTGGCGTTCTTCTAGACCTGCAAAGGACTGTCTCATGACTGCACTCACCGACCTCAACGCCCTGCAAGCCAGCATCGCCGAAGCGGTACTCGGCCAGGATCAAGTCATTCGGCAGATCCTTCTCGGTCTGTTGGCCAACGGGCACTTGCTGCTGGAGAGTCTGCCGGGGCTGGCCAAGTCCCGCACGGTCAAGGCGCTGGCCAAGCACCTGGATGCGAAAATGAGCCGGATCCAGTTCACTCCCGACCTGCTGCCCTCGGACATCACCGGCGCCGAGGTGCTGCATCAGGTCGAGGGCAAGCACGAGATCCGCTTCCAGCCCGGCCCCTTGTTCGGCAACCTGATCCTCGCCGACGAGATCAATCGCGCGCCGGCCAAAGTCCAGGCAGCGCTGCTCGAAGCCATGGAGGAACGGCAGATCACTGTGGCCGGCAACAGCCATGCGCTGCCGGAGCTGTTCATTGTGGTGGCGACGCAGAACCCGATCGAACAGGAAGGCACTTATCCGCTGCCGGAAGCGCAGATGGACCGTTTTCTGATGAAAGTCCTGCTGGATTACCCCAGCGCCGCAAACGAAAGCCAGGTGCTGCGCCTGCTGCGTAACGAAGAGTTCAGCCAAGGAGCGAACACCACGCCCGCCAAGGGTTTCAGCCTCGCGCAGGAAGTGATTTTTGCCGCGCGCAAGGAGGTCAGCGCAGTGCATGTCTCGCCGGCCATCGACACCTACCTGATCGACCTGATCAACGCCACCCGCCACCCCGCCGACTACGACGAAGACCTCGCTCGCTGGATCGCCATTGGTGCCAGCCCTCGCGGCGGTATCGGCCTGGACCGCTGCGCCCGCGCCGATGCGTGGTTGCAGGGGCAGGACTTCGTTTCGCCGGACAACGTGCGCGCGGTGGTGCACCCGGTGCTGCGCCATCGCCTGCAACTGAGCTACGACGCAGTGGCTGACGGCATCAGCGCCGATCAGGTGCTGGACCGGATCCTCGATAAAGTGGCGATTCCTGCCTGAGGTTGAATATGCAGAGCAGCGACGGGCTGGTCTATGTCTCTCTGGCGCAATTGATGGCGCTGGAGTTCAAGGCCCGTGACCTGAGCTTTCTGGCGCGCCAGCCGCAGGGCAGTATCCTCGCCGGCAACCATGCCTCGCGCCTGCGCGGGCGCGGCCTGAACTTCGACGAGCTACGCCGCTATCAGCCCGGCGACGACCTGCGCCACCTCGACTGGCGTGCCTCGCTGCGCACCGGCAAACCGGTGGTGCGCACCTTTACCGAAGAGCGTGATCGCCCGGCACTGATCGTCGTTGATCAGCGCATGTCGATGTTCTTCGGCTCGCAGCGCAGCTTCAAATCTGCGCTGGCGGCTGAGCTCGCGGCGCTGACGGCATGGATGGTGTTCAACGCCGGTGACCGGGTCGGCGGGCTGGTGTTCAACGATCAGCGTATCGACAGCATCGCGCCGTTGCGCAGCCGCAAACGGGTTGAAGCGCTGCTCAGTCGCGTCGTCGAACACAATCAGGCGCTGAACGCCGCCAACCCCGATGCCGAAGACGAAGACCAACTGGACAAAGCCTTGCAGCGCTGCCTGGCGCTGGCCGGGCATGACCATTTGATCTGCATCGTCAGCGACTTTGCCGGGGCTGGCGAGCGCACCTTGCAACTGATGCGACAACTGTCGGCGCACAACGACGTGATCGCCTTGCAAGTCTACGATCCGCTGGCCTTGAAGCTGCCCAGCGATGGCCGGCTGCTGGTCACCCAGGGTCAGTTGCAAGTGGAACTGGCGGTCGAGAAACGCAGCGTGCATCAACCACTGGGCGATTACCTCGGCGGCCGCCTCAAGGACGTCGCCACTCTGCTGCGCCGCAGTCAGGTGCCGCTGATGATGTTCAGCACCGCTGAAGAAGCCCATCAGCAACTGCGCGCCGAGCTTGGTAAAAGTGCCGGGGCACGACGGTGAATCCGAATATTCCGAGCATCGACCAGCTCCAGGAGCTGGGCCTGCCTGCGCCCGTCAGTTATGCGCCGCAGACCTGGGGCTGGTGGGTGTTGCTGGCGATACTGTTGTTGAGCGCGTTGCTGATTGGCCTGCGCCGCTATCGGCAATGGCGACGGGATCAGTATCGGCGTGAGGGGCTACAGCGCCTGGCACAATTGCGCGGGCGCAGTGATGACCTCAGCGCCCTGCGCGAATTGCCGGAGTTGTTAAAACGCGTAGCCCTCTCAATACCCGCACATTCCCGGCACTGGAACACAACCAATGTAGGAGTGAGCCTGCTCGCGATAGCGTCATCACATTCAACCTCTGCATCGACTGACAGAGCGCTATCGCGAGCAGGCTCACTCCTACAGGGGCCCGCGGCGCTTGGGAGAGACGACTGGCAAGCTTTCCTGCAGCAGCACTGCAAAACCAGGCTGCCCGCCGATTTCAGCGAACAACTCGCACAACTCGCCTACGCCCCCGACGCCACCCTGCGCGCCCTCCCCGCCGAACAACGCCAGGCGTTGTTCGACACCTGCCAGCACTGGGTGGAGCAGCACCATGTGGCAGCTTGATTACCCGTGGCTGTTGCTGCTGTTGCCGCTGCCCTGGCTGGCTTACCGCTACCTGCCTGCCTACAACGAAGCGCGCAGCGCCGTGCGCGTACCGTTTTTTGCTGCCATGAGCCGCGCGGTCGGGCAAACACCGAGCAACGTCGGCAATCGGCGCAATCGCTGGCAACTGCTGTTGAATCTGCTGATCTGGGCGCTGGTCCTGTTGGCCGCCGCGCGCCCGGTATTCGTCGAAAAACCCATCGAGCGCCAACAATCGGTGCGCGACCTGATGCTCGCCATCGATATCTCACAATCGATGGAAACCGAAGACTTCACCAACGCCGGCGGCGAGAAGATCAATCGCCTGGCGGCCGTCAAACAGGTGGTGCAAGGCTTCATCGACAAGCGCAAGGACGATCGCATCGGCCTGATCGTGTTCGGCAGCGGTGCCTATCCGCAAGCGCCGCTGACCCTCGATCACGCCAGCCTGTCGCTGTTGCTGGCCGACACTGGTATCGGCATGGCCGGGCCCAACACCGCCATCGGAGACGCGATCGGCTTGAGCCTGAAGCTGCTGGACCAGGCCCACGAGCAGGAAAAGGTGCTGATCCTGCTCACCGACGGCAACGACACCAGCAGCGCGATCACCCCGGACCATGCCGCCGAAATGGCCGCCAACAAAGGTGTGGTGATCCACACCATCGGCATCGGCGATCCGACCGCCTCGGGCGAGGCGAAGGTCAATCTGCAAGCTCTGGAAAAAATCGCCCAGACCACCGGCGGGCAGTTTTTCCGGGCCGAAGACCGCAGTGCGCTGGATCAGGTCTACAGCACCCTCGACCGCCTCACCCCGCATCAGCTGAAAACCCTCAGCCACCAGCCGCAGCGCGAGTTGTTCTACTGGCCGCTGAGCGCCGCCCTGGTTCTGCTGACCCTGTATCACCTCGGCGCGCTGCTGCGTCCTCGGCTATCACTCGTCCGCCAGCGGCAGGAGGCCTGAGATGGACATCAACCTCAGTGACCTGCATTTCCTGCGTCCGCTGTGGCTGTTGCTGGCATTGTTTGCGGCACTGCTGCCGCTGATCTGGCGCCGCAGCCGCGACCTGCAGCGGCGGCTGCGCGGCAACATCGCCGAGCATCTGCTACCGCACCTGTTGGTCACTCCGCAGGATCACCAGCGCCTGCGTCCGGTGCATTGGCTGTGTACGCTGCTGATACTCGGCGCCATCGCCGCCGCCGGGCCGACCTGGGAGCAGGATCGTCCGGACTTCCTGGAGAACCGTGCGCCGCTGATTGTCGCCGTCGACTTGTCACCATCGATGGACGCCGCAGACGTGCAACCGACACGCCTGGAAGCGGCCAAACATAAGCTCCACGATTTGATCCAGCGCCGCGCCGGTGCCCGCACGGCGTTGATCGCCTACGCCGGGAGCGCGCATCTGGTGCTGCCGCCGACCGACGATCCGGCGCTGCTCGACAGCTTCATCCAGGCCTTGGGCACCGGGCTGATCGACAAACCGGGCAAGGACGTCGGCGCCGTCATCGAGCAAGCCAAACACCTGCTCAGCGCCGAGAAAACGCCCGGCACGCTGCTGCTGATCAGCGACGGCGCCGACACGGCGCAACTCGAGGGGCTCGACAAACAACTGCGCGGCAGCGCCTTGCAAGTGCTGGTGCTCGCGGTCGGCAACGAGGACGGCGGGGTCATTCAGGGCGCCAATGGCCAGCCGAAAATCGACAGCAACGGGCGCCCGGTGCTCGGCAGTTTCGATCAGGCGGCGCTCAAGCAATTGGCGTCCGCCGTCGACGCGCCGCTGGGCAGCCTGACCCTCGACGACGATGATCTGGACTGGATCGAATTGCACGCCCAACAGCACTTCCAGAGTGCCGGCGCCGAGCAGCAGGAACTGCACTGGAAAGACGCCGGTTACTGGCTGTGCTGGCCGCTGTTGCTGCTGGCACTGGTCGGCGTGCGCAAGGGCTGGAGCGTCAACTGGGTGCCGGCGCTGCTGTTGGCCGCAGGCCTTGGCTGGCCGGCCGCACCGGCGCAGGCCAACGCGCTGACCGATGCCTTCTTCACCCGCGATCAGCAAGGACGCTGGGCCTTCGAACATGAGCACTGGCCGCAAGCGGCGGCGCTGTTTGTCGATCCGTACTGGAAAGGTGTGGCGGCGTATCACGCGTCTGACTACGACCTTGCACTGGCGACCTTTGCCCGGCTGGACACGCCGCAGGCTTACTTTTATCTGGGCAACATCTACGTGCGGCGCTTCAAGTTCGTTCAGGCGATTGCCGCCTACACCCAGGCCTTGAAGCTGCAACCACAGTTCCCTGAAGCCACGGCCAATCTGGCGCTGGCGCAGGCCCTGCTCAAGGACACCGACAGCGCCGAGAAAAACGCCCCCGAGACCAAACCGGACGAAGTGAAATTCGACAAGGCACCGGGCAAGGGCCAAAGCAAAAAGGTCGAGACCGAACAAGCGGCGTCGGATGCGTTGTGGCTGCAGAACCTGAACACCTCGCCGGCGAAATTCCTCAAGCAGAAGTTCAGCTTGCAGGATCAGGCGGGAGGCAAGCCATGAACCTGAACCCCAGTTGGAGCGAGCCTGCTCGCGAAGAGGCCAGATCAGTGGCCGCAAAAATCAGCAGCCTGCTGCTGCCCAGCCTGCTCAGCCTGAATGCCTTCGCCGCCACCCCGCAACTCAAAGTCCAGGCCCACCTGCAACCCGCCGAAGGCGCCATGGTCGGTGGCCTGGTCGAGCTGCAAGTCGACGTGCTCACCGACACCTGGTTCACCAGCGCTGCCACCCTGCCCGACTTGAAACTCGACGGCGCGCTGGTGATGCCGTCCGACGGCCAGACGCAGCACCTGAACCAGACCTTCGACGGTCAATCCTTCAGCGGCATGCGCTACAGCTACCTGATCACCCCGAATGTCGCGCAGCGCTACGACATTCCTGCACTGACCGTCAGCGCAACGCCGGGTCAGGCCAGCACCGCGATCAGTGCGCAAAGCCAACCGCTGCAGTTCAGCGCCGCCCAGCCGCCCGGTTTCAACCCCGGAGAAACACCGTTGGTGGCCAACGGCGTGCGCTTTACCCAGAGCGTGATCAACTCGGCAACGCCATTGAAAGTCGGCGACAGCATCACCCGCCAACTGACCTTGCAAGCCGACGGCGCATTGGCGATGGCCCTGCCCGTGCCGATGCTGGGTGACGTCGCCGGCCTGAGTCGCTATGTGAAAACCCCGCAAGTGAGCAACCTCGATGACGGGCGCGGCGACATTCTCGGCGGCCAGCGCATCGACAACGTCACCTACCGCATCGACAAGGCCGGCACGCACACGCTGGCCGCCATCGAGGTGAAATGGTGGGACGCCAAAACCCGACAGTCGCGCACCACGCAAGTACCGGCGGTGACATTCGAAGCGGCAGCCAACAGCGCCGACAAACCGGTGTTTTCGATCACCGAAGACCTCAAGCAACTGGGCCGCAACAACCTGTATTTCTCCACGAAGTGGCTGCTGTGGCTGGCGCTGCTCGCGGCCGTTGTTAGCGGCGGTTACTGGCTGCGCCTGGCCATCCTGCGCGCGCACCGGCAATGGCAGGCACGCCAGCACGCGCGGCAACTGGCCCGGGAACACTCGGCGGATTTCGCCTGGCAGCAAATCGAGCCGCAACTGCAAGCGCAACCGGCGCAATTGACTGCGCTGTACCTGTGGCTGCGGCGCAGCCGGCTGGGGCTGAAGCTGCTCGATGCCGGCCCACGTCTGCAAGGCCTGTTGCGCGGCCTTTACGGTCGCGAACCGACACCCGGGCAAACACTCGTTCAGCTGAGCCAATCGTTGGCTACGCTTCACAGTCAGGCCAGGCAACAGCAGCACAAACCGGCCCCGGCCCTGCGCCCGCTCAACCCCGTCCATGAAAAGGATTTCCCATGACGAACCCGCCACAGCACCGTCAACGCTTCAGTCTTGCGCTGTGGTTTGCGCTGGCATTGCCACTGCTGGCCCAGGCCACGGAACCCCTGCCGTCATGGAATGAGGGACCAGCAAAAAGCAGCATCATCGAGTTCGTGCAAGCGATCACCGACCAGAGCAGCAAGGACTTCGTCAAACCCGCCGAGCGCATTGCCGTTTTCGACAACGACGGCACCCTGTGGAGCGAGCAGCCGATGTATTTCGAGCTGCTGTTCGCCCTCGATGAAGTCAAACGCAACGCAGCGCAACACCCGGAATGGCAAACCACCCAGCCCTTCAAGGCGGTACTGGAAAACGACCACAAGGGGCTGGCCGCCGCCGGCATGGACGGTTTGCTGAAGATCGTCGGCGCGACCCACACCGGCATGACCACCGACGCTTTCGATGACCACGCCAAGACCTGGTTGAGTCAGGCGCGCCACCCGAAGACCGGCAAGCCCTACACCGAAATGATCTTTCAGCCGATGCTGGAAATGCTCGATTACCTGCGCAGCCAGGACTTCAAGACCTACATCGTTTCCGGTGGCGACACCGCGTTCATGCGCGCCTTTGCCGAGAAGGTCTACGGCATTCCGCCGGAACAGGTGATCGGCACCACGTTCGTCACCGCGTTCCAGCTCAAGGACGGCAAGGCCTCGATCCTGCGCACGCCGAAACTGGCGCACAACGACGACGGCCCAGGCAAACCGGAAAGTATCGATGCGGTGATCGGCAAACGGCCGATCCTCGCCTTCGGCAATTCCGACGGCGACCTGCAGATGCTGCAGTGGACCGCCGCCGGCCCGGGCAAGCGCTTGATGGGCCTGGTGCACCACACCGACGCCAAGCGCGAGTGGGCCTACGACCGCAAATCAGACATTGGCCGGCTCGACAAGGCCCTCGACGAAGCGAATTCCCGCGGCTGGACCGTGGTGGACATGGCGACCCAATGGCGCCGGATCTATCCGTTCGATCCACCGGCAAACGAGCAGGTGCAATAAGAAAAAGCGTGATGCAGGACTGCAAGAAACGTAAGTCGCAATAAACGACCCCCACAAAAAGGAGCAAGTCAGATGACTCGCATACGCAAGTGGCTACCGAAATTCGCCCTGGTGGCAACCTCGGTGATGGCGGTGTCGGCAACCGCCACAGCGGCCGAAAAACCCAACATACTGGTGATCTTTGGCGATGACATCGGCCAGACCAACATCAGTGCCTATTCCATGGGCGTGGTGGGCTACAAGACCCCGAACATCGACCGGATTGCCAAAGAAGGCATGATGCTCACCGATTACTACGCCGAGAACAGCTGCACGGCGGGACGATCGTCGTTCATCACCGGGCAGACGCCGTTGCGTACAGGGCTGTCGAAAGTCGGCGCGCCGGGCGCTACTGTAGGCCTGCAAAAACGCGACATCACCATCGCTCAGGCTCTCAAATCGCAGGGTTACGCCACCGGGCAGTTTGGCAAAAACCACCTTGGGGACAAGGACGAATACCTGCCGACCAACCATGGCTTCGACGAATTCTTCGGCAACCTCTATCACCTCAACGCCGAAGAGGAGCCCGAACGCCCCTACTGGCCCAAGGATGACCCGGATTTCGTCAAGGCCTACTCTCCGCGTGGCGTCATTCACAGTTTTGCCGACGGCAAGATCGAAGACACCGGCGCCCTGACCACCAAGCGTATGGAAACCATCGACGACGAAACCACCGCGGCTGCGCAAGCGTTCATCGAAAAGCAGGCCAAGGCGGACAAACCATTCTTTGTCTGGATGAACACGACTCGCATGCACCTGTTCACCCACGTGCGTGATTCGATGAAAGGCCAAAGCGGCATGCCCGGCAACGAATACGCGGACGGCATGCTTGAACATGACGGCGACGTCGGCAAACTGCTGAAAACCCTCGACGACCTGAAAATCGCCGACAACACCATTGTTGTCTACACCACCGACAACGGCCCGAACCAGTTCTCCTGGCCGGACGCGGCGACCACCCCGTTCCGCAACGAGAAGAACTCCAATTGGGAAGGTGCGTACCGGGTCCCGGCGATGGTCCGCTGGCCGGGCAAGATCAAGCCAGGTGAGGTCTCCAACGAGATGTTCTCGGGCCTGGACTGGTTCCCGACGCTGCTGGCCGCTGCGGGCGATACCGACGTCACGAGCAAGCTGCTGAAGGGCTGGGCGCCGACCAGCGGCGGCAACACCTTCAAGGTGCATCTGGACGGTTACAACCAGTTGCCTTACCTGACTGGCCAGCAACCCAACGGTGAACGTAAGGAGTTCTACTACTTCAACGACGACGGCATGCTGGTTTCGATGCGCTTTGGCAACTGGAAAGCGGTATTCGCCGAGCAGCGTGCACCGGGTGGCTTCGCCGTATGGAGCAACCCGTTCACACCGTTGCGTGTGCCGAAAATATTCAACTTGAGAATGGACCCGTATGAGCGCGCCGACGTGGTCTCGGATCAGTACTATGACTGGTCGACCAAGAACGTTTATCTCGTCGCGGTAGCAACGACGAAGGCCGCGCGTTTCCTCCAGACCTTCATCGAGTACCCGCCCAGCCAGAAACCGGCGAGCTTCAGCATCGACCAGATCCGTGCTGCGGTTGACGCCAGGATTGCCGAGAAAATGAAAGCGGCACCAGCTGCACAGTAAACCGCTGGAGCGCCGCCCGTCCTCAGCGGCGGGCGGCCCTGTTTCACACGTGGGACCGTGTCGGCCTCATTCGCGAGCAGGCTCGCTCCCACAGGGATTTTCGCAACGCCCGAGATCCACTGTGGGAGCGAGCCTGCTCGCGAAGAGGCCAGCACCGTCACCGCCATTTCCGAATTGAAATAAGGCAATCCGCATGTCCTCACGTATCGCCAGCAAACCGTCGGCCATACCCGCCCCGCAAGTCGCCAGCGCCGCGCTGCTGATTCCTGCCCTGCTGCTGTGCCTTTCCGGTGCCGCAGCGCTTGTGTATCAAGTGTTGTGGATCAAGCAGCTGTCGCTGGTGGTCGGGGTCGAGGTCTACGCCATCACCACCGGTATCAGCGCGTTTTTCGCCGGCCTGGCGATCGGTGGCTGGCTGTTCGGGCGCTGGGCCGATCGTCTGCAACAGCCGGTTCTGCTCTACGCCGGGCTGGAGGTGCTGGTGGCGCTACTTGGCGTTGCCGCGACGGTGACCATGAGCCTGGCGGCCAGCCCGTTTGCCTGGCTGCAAGGTCACGTCGGCCTGTTGGCGTGGCTGCTGCCATTTCTACTGGTCGGCATCCCGGCGGTCTTGATGGGCGGTACGTTGCCGGTGCTGGTGCGCTCGCTGGCGACTGCCCCGGACAAGGCCGGCGGTCAGTTGTATGCCGCAAACACGTTGGGCGCGATTGTCGGCACCCTGCTCGCCGCATTCGTGCTGATCGCCACCCTCGGCGTGCGCGGTAGCGCGCTGTTTGCCGCGATGCTCAATCTGCTGGCCGCCGCCGGTGCGCTGTGGCTGCAGCGTCAGCACCTGACGATACCTGTTGCCCCGGTCAAACATCATGCGGAGAAAGCCACGGATCGCACTGCGCTGTGGTTGTACTCCATCGCCGGCGGCGTGGCGCTGGGCTACGAAGTGGTCTGGTCGCAATCGATCGTGCAGTTCATGAGCACCCGCACCTATGCGTTTGCCGTGGTCCTCGCCACTTACCTGAGCGGGCTGTTCCTCGGCAGCGCCCTGCTCGCCCGTCGCGTCGAGCGCATTCGTGATCCGTGGGGTGTGTTCGGGCTGTTGATTGCCGGTGCCGGGCTGATCGCACTGCTGGAGATCGCCCTGCTCGGTCGCTGGCTGGTGGTGGCGCAAAGCCTTGCCGAAGAAACGCTGCGGTCGATGGGCGCCAGTGAACTGGTCGGCATGAGCGCACGTTTTGCCGTGGCGGCGCTGAGCATTGTGTTTGTGCCGACCTTGTTGCTGGGCGCAGCTTTCCCGCTGGCACTGCGGCTGAGCGTCGGCCACGGGCATGTCGGTCGTGATGTGGGCGCCGTCGTGGCGTTCAACACGCTGGGCGGGATCGTCGGGGTGATGCTCTGCGGCTTTCTGCTGATCCCGTTGCTCGGCTTGGTACACACGCTGGGTCTGCTGGCGATCATCGCCGCCGGCATCGGCTACATGGCCGTGCGCAAGGGTCACCACGTCAAGAAAGGCCGACGTCAGGCGGTGGTTGCATTGGGGCTGGTGTCGGTCGCGCTGGCCGTGCTGACGCCGGTCGACAAACTCGCCAGCCTGTTGCCCGGTGCGCGCAACGGCACGCTGGCGTTCTATGAGGAAGGCCGAGGCGGTACGGTGGCGGTGGTCGCGCAGGGCCGTGGCGAAAACGCTTTCCACCGTTTGTACATTCAGGGCGTGTCCAACACTGGCGATGCCATGCCGTCGCTGCGCTACATGCGTATTCAGGCCCTGTTGCCGCTGCTGATTCACAACGGCGAACCGCGTTCGACGCTGGTGATCGGCTTCGGCACCGGCATCACCGCCGGTGCAATGTTGCGCTATCCCGGGCTTGAGCATCGAGTGGTCGCCGAGCTGTTGCCGTCGGTGGTCAAAGCCGCGCCGCTGTTCAAAGGCAATTTCAACGCGGCCAGCAATCCCGGGGTTGATGTGCGCCTGCGTGATGGCCGCCAGGAACTGCTGCGCAGTCCGCAGACATACGACCTGATCACCCTCGAACCGCCCCCGCCCTCGGCGGCTGGCGTGGTCAATCTGTATTCGCGGGACTTCTATCAGTTGGCGGCCAGCCGCTTGCAGCAACAAGGCATCGTCGCGCAATGGCTGCCGCTGCCGACGCAGAACATCGATGACTCACGCTCGCTGGTACGCAGCTTCCTCGACGTGTTCCCGTATGCCTCGCTGTGGTCCAGCGAGTTCCACGAGATGCTGCTGGTTGGCTCGCTGCAACCGATGGAACTGGACGCGGCGAAAATCACCGAGCGCTTCCAGCAGGACAGCGTGCGCAGCACCTTGCAGGATGTCGGGATCGGCTCGGCGGCGGCGTTGCTCGCGACCTGGGTCACCGACCGTGCAGGCCTTGAACGTTTCGCGGCGAATGCCCCGGCGGTGACGGACGATCAGCCGCGCATCGAATACGCACCGTGGGTGCGCAGCAAGGAAATCACCCGGGTGCTGCCGGCGCTGCTGGACCTCTATCAACCGCCGACACTGGTCAATGCCGATGCCGGATTCAGTGAGCGGATGCAAACGCACCGTCAGCGTCTGATGCAGTTTTACCGCGCGAGCCTGCATGCGTATGACGGAGATCGGGATGCGTGGGGGCGGGATATGCGTGAAGTGATGCGTTGGGATGGCGGGAATCCGTACTTCCGTTGGTTTACCGGACAATAACCCGTTGCCTGATAGAGCGCTTTCGCGATCAGGCTCGCTCCCACACTGAACTGTGTCGTGCACAAATCCAATGGGGGAGCGAGCCTGCTCGCGAAGCTTTCAGCGGTTATTTGGAGTTGGCCCTGAGCTTCACATACATCTGATGCATGTCATTGGCCCAGCCGTCGATCACTGGCTTGACGTCGGTTGCCTTCATTGCCTGGGTGTCATTTTCCAGCGGTTTGCCGGTGCCTTTGCGTACCACTTGCGCCACGACCTTGTTGGTCGCGCCATCGAGGAACACCGCTTCAGTGGCCAGGGTGGTTTCCTGATCGCGGATACCGCTGGCGGTGCTGACTGCCGCCGCCACCAGGGCAATCGGGATCACTTCATAAGCGTGCAGGCCTTCGGTCTTGCTGCTCACGGCGGTGATCGCCGCACGCACCACGATCACGCCCGGGCCTGGACCGGTAGCCAACGGCAGGTCTTTGCCGATTTCACGCTTGAGCGCCTGATCGTAGTAGGAGGTGATGCCGTTGAGGGTTTGCTGGGAGATCTTCGCGGTCGGTTGGGGTTTGGGATAGAGCTGAGTCGGCTCGATGTAGGCACTGGTGAATTTTTTGATGTCGACCTTGGGGTCGATCCAGCGCATCACTTCGGCACCGGACGGGGATTTGGCCTCCTTGAGTTGGCTGTAGTCCTTGAGGAAGCCGGAATACTCGTCGGGAGCGACGGTTTTGCTGGAACAGCCCACCACGCCGAGGGTGGCAATGCAGAGGGTGCCCATCATTACTGCTAGCTTCATGCTGTAACTCCTGTCAGAAGGCCAGAAACTTTTTGGATTGGGGGAGTTACAGGTATAGCTAAAACCCCGGCAATTGCGATTCGAAAACACAAAATTCAACTCAGGCTGCGCGGCGGATCACAACCGTCATTTGACAGACGCCGAGCATCCGGCAAAGCTGCATCGAGCTTGAACGCACGCCAGATGGCAAATGCACCTGGACCATGGAAGTCGTAATGCCCAAGCATAAAAATAAAACCGTGCAGCCTGATCCCGATTCATCCCGACCGTCATTCTCCCGCTTGTTCTTCCCTGTTGCGATTGGCGTATTGCTGGCCGCCGTGGCAGGCATCGGCTGGGTTCTCCTGAGCCCCGCGCCGGCGCCGGCCAGACCTGTACCGGTCGCCGCGCCTGTGGCTGCGCCCGCCAAACCGCAACCGGCAGTCGCCAGCAAACCGGCGACCCTGGTCGATGAACAGCAATGTCAGGCCTGTCACACCGAGCAGGTCAAGGACTGGCAAGGCTCGCATCATCAACTGGCGATGCAGGCAGCCACTGCCGAGACCACGCTCGGCGACTTCAACAACATCACGTTCAAGGCGCAAAACGAGACCACGCGGTTCTCGCGCAAGGGCGACGAATTCTGGGTCAATACGCCCGGCATCGACGGCAGGAACGCCGACTTCAAGGTCGCCTACACCTTCGGCATCGCGCCGCTGCAGCAGTACCTGATCGAAGTGGGCGAAGGCCGCTTGCAGGCGCTCGGCGTGGCATGGGATACCGAGCAGCACCGCTGGTTTCACCTCTACCCCGGCCAGGGCGTGAACTTCAAGAACCCGCTGCACTGGAGCAAACCGAGCCAGAACGCCAACTTCATGTGCGTCGAATGCCACACCACCGGCTTCAAGCGCAATTTCGACGCGGTCAGCAACACCTTCAACAGTCAGTGGAACAGCCTCGGTGTCGGCTGCCAGGCCTGTCACGGCCCGGCATCGAATCACCTGCAATGGGAGCAGAACAAGGACGACCTGATCCACAAGGGCTTTGCCGTCGACCTCAAGGACAACAACGCCACGGTCGAGATCGAGACCTGCGCGCGTTGCCATGCCCGCCGTGCGCCGTTGGGCGATGGTTACACGGTCGGCAAGCGTTTGATGGACGACTACCTGCCGAGCACCCTCACCCGCGAACTGTATGCGCTGGACGGCAAGATCAAAGATGAAGTGTTCGAGCACGGCTCGTTCCTGCAAAGCAAAATGTTCGACAAGGGCGTGCGTTGCAGCAATTGCCACAACCCGCACAGCACCGAACTCAAGGCACCGGGCAACGCGGTCTGCCTGCAATGCCACAACAGCGCCGGCAAAACCTCGGTCGCAGGCGTCGACGGCAAGGGCCTGCTGGCAAAGAATTACGACTCCGTCGAACACACCCGCCACACCATGGGCCAGCCCGGCTCGCAGTGCATCGATTGCCACATGCCCGGCAAGCTCTACATGGGCAACGACTTGCGTCACGACCACAGTTTCAGCATTCCCAATCCCGAACGTGCGCAAAAGCTCGGCACCCCGGATGCCTGCCTGACCTGCCATCAGGGCAAGGCCGGCGACAAGGTCACCGCGCAGTTCAAACTGTGGAGTGCTTCAACCGCCCCACAGGCGCCGCGTTATGACGAAAGCCTGTGGCTGATCCGCAATGGTCAGCCCGGCGCTGCCAACGCGTTGTACGAGCAATTGCAGCGCAGCAACCTGCCGGCGATCCAGCGTGCCACGTTGCTGGCGGAACTGCCGTTGTACCCGAGTGAGCAGGCGTTGAAACTGGCGACCCAGGACCTGCAAAGCCCCGAGCCGCAGGTGCGTGAAAGTGCGGTGCGGGCGATCAGTGCATTCCTGCCGCCACCGGAGCGTGCACCGCTGCTGACGCCGCTGTTGAATGACCCGGTTAAAGCAGTGCGCATCGTCGTCGCCCGCGACCTGCTGAGTGTGGCCCACAACAACGGCCTTGGCTCGGCGCAAGCCAATTGGGACGCGGCAATTGCCGAATACGAGGCGGTGCAGCAGAGCCTGCTGGAGCGTGCCGAGGCCAATCTGAATCTGGCCATGCTGTATCAGGCCAGCGGCCGCAGCGGTGAAGTCGAAGGCTTGCTGCGCAGCGCACTGCAACGTGATCCGGATTTCTACCCGGCGCTGGTGACGCTGATGCAATGGCTGGAGGCCAATGGCCGAGGACCAGAGGCGCAAACGCTGCTGAATGACAGCCTCAAGGCCCACCCGGACGCAGCGCTGTTGCAACACACCCGTGGCCTGTCACTGATTCGCGCCGGCAAGACCGCCGAGGCCATGACCGCGCTGCACAAAGCCGCGCATCTGGAGCCGCAGAACGCGCAGTACGGCTATGTGCTGGCGGTGGCGTTGCACGACAGCGGCAAGGTCGATGAAGCCTGCGAGGTGCTGGAGCGCCTGCTCAAGGTACAACCGGCGAACCACAATGCGCGGTTGTCGCTGATCCAGTACTACCTGGAGAACGGCCAGGAACCGAAGGCGCAGGTGCTGTTGCAGGGATGGAAGAGGATGAACATGGGTGATCCGGCGCTGAAGTGACCGGCCAATAAACGCCGATCACCTGTAGGAGTGAGCCTGCTCGCGATAGCGTTGTGTCAGTCACCATCAATGTCACTGACCCATTGCGATCGCGAGCAGGCTCACTCCTACAGTGGCGTTACCAGGAAGACGTCTCGCCGCTCTTCAACGCCATCTCCCGCCGACTGTTGGCGCGCATCGCCTTGATCAGCGACACCGAGCCCACCAGCAGGATTGCCGCGCCAAACAGGAAGTCGATGTTGTACAGCTGGAAGTCCTGCACCGGCCCCACCAGCACCACGCGCACCACGGCAATCGCTACCAGCGTCGCAAGGAAATCGATTCCCGGTTCGTCGCGATAGAACACGTGCAACAACGGCAGGCAAAGCACCAGCAGCAACAACAGCACCACCACCTTGAACGAGCCTTTGCGCTCGACGCTGAATGCGCATTCGTGCGGACCGTAGGCCTTGTAGTCCTCGTCGCGGATCATCGAGTTTTTCTCGTTGATGTACTCGACGCGGTTGTACTTCTGGATCGGCGTGAAGGTGTTGGACATCTCCATCAGCGTGGTGATGTTCTTGAAGCGCAGGTCGATGCGCTCGCTGCCCTTGAGGTAATACAGCACCGGCTTGTAGCCGTAGCGATACGTGTCGAAGGGGAATTCGGTGACCTGACCCTGTACGCCGATCGGCCTTGGCTCGAGTTCGGCGTAAGCGCTCTTCGTCGGCGACGCGAGGTTGCGGCTCAGCGGCTGAACCTTGACCTGCTCAAGGAAGATCGGCGTGACGCCGTACGACCACTGCAAGGGTTCCAGACGCAGGCGCAGTTCGTTGCGACCCAGGTCATAGCGGTTGAAGGTGCGTTCAGAGACCACCAGCGAGCCACTGAGCATGAACTCGCCGCGCAGGTTGTTGGTCACGCGCAAGGTCAGTTGATCCTTGCCCAGCAACGCCGCTTCGGTGGACGGCGGCGTGCCGCACCACGCAGTGCTTTCACCGGCGCCGCCCAACTGGCCGTCGCGGTTTTCCTTGATCACATAGAAGTAACTGGCCCACAGCGTCAGCATCAACAGCATTGCCGTGAGGCCCAAAATCTTTTTGCCCGCACTCACTACCCAGACTCCCTTCTTCGTTCCGTCGTCCAGCCGAAAACCCGCTGGCGACGGGGACTCTACCAAAAGGCCAGCATCGACCCAAGGGAAAATCCGGGAATGGTGCGGGATCTAAGGGTTTCCCCTGTATTGAAGGGGCCACTAGACAATTGTGGTGAGGGGATTTATCCCCGACCGGCTGCGCAGCGGCCGCAGAACCCGCCAACAGGTTTTAGCTGAAGAAATGCTTTGGCAGGTTTTAGGTCCGCTTCGCAGCCCATCGGGGATAAATCCCCTCACCACAAAGTATTTATCAGGCATTGGATATGTCAGCGTCTGCGGAACAAGGGGCGCGGTTCAATGACGGAGCGGCCGTACAGCACGCTCATTCCAGCCAGCCCTTTCAGCGCATCTTCAGCCGACTTGTCCTCACGCACCGCAAAGCTGTCGAACCCGCACTGGCGCATGTGGCTGAGCTGATCACGCAACACATCGCCGATCGCCCGTAGCTCCCCGGCCCAACCAAAACGGCTGCGCAGCAGATACGCCTGGCTGTAGGCGCGACCGTCGCGAAAGTTCGGGAAGTCCAGGGCAATCAACGGCAGCGAAGCCAGCCACGGCACCACACTTTCAACCTCATCGTCCGGCCCCAGCCACACCGCGTGGGTCGAGGGCGACTGCAGCCAGTGCGCCAGCGGCAGGATCAGCAACCCTTGCGACCTGCCCTGCTCCGGGTCACGCACCAGCGTCCACGGATCGTCCTCGACTTGCCGCGCGACGCCCTGTTCCAACCGCAGCAGATTGTTCATGCCGTCACCTCCAGCGCTTTCGGGTAGACCCGCTCCTTGAACGGTTCCAGGCCAATGCGCGCCACGGTGTCGACAAACAGCTCCTCGCTTTCGCGGTAACGCACAAAGGTGCCGATGATCCGCTCGATCACCTGCGGCACTTCGGCAGCGCTGAACGACGGGCCGATGACTTTGCCCAGCGTGCTGTTTTTACCCTGCGCGCCACCGAGGGTGATCTGATACCACTCGCTGCCGTTTTTATCGACGCCGAGGATGCCGATATTTCCGATGTGGTGGTGGCCGCAGGCGTTGATGCAGCCGGAGATGTTCAGGCTGATGTCGCCCAGGTCGTGCAGGTAGTCGAGGTTGTCGAATCGCGCCTGAATCGCTTGGGCAATCGGGATCGATTTGGCGTTGGCCAGCGCACAGAAATCGCCGCCCGGGCAGGCGATGATGTCGGTCAGCAGACCGACATTGGCACTGCCCAGGCCACGCTCGCAGGCCAGTTGCCAGAGCGGGTACAGGTCAGACTTCTGTACATCGGGCAGGACGATGTTCTGTTCGTGGGCGATGCGAATCTCGCCAAAACCGAAGCGCTCCGACCAGTCGGCGACGGCCAGCATCTGCTGTCCGGTAACATCCCCCGGCGGCGCGGCCAGGCCCGGTTTGGTCGACAGCACCACGCTGGTGTAACCGGGTTTTTTGTGCGGTTGCACGTTACGCGCCACCCAACGAGCGAACGCCGGGCTCTCGGCCAGGCGCGTGCCGAAGTCCAGATCAGTGTCGGCCAGGGTGTGATAGATCGGCGGCACGAACGCACTGGCGACCCGCTCGTATTCAGCCTCGGTCAACTGCGCCGGGCCATCCTTGAGGTGCTGCCATTCTTCTTCGACTTCCCGGGCGAACGCCTCGATGCCCAGCGCCTTGACCAGAATCTTGATCCGCGCCTTGTACTTGTTGTCACGCCGGCCATGGCGGTTGTAGACCCGCAAGATCGCTTCGACGTAAGACAACAGATGCTGCCACGGCAAGCCTTCGCGGATCTGCAGACCGAGAATCGGCGTGCGCCCCAACCCGCCGCCGACGATCACCCGCAGGAGCATTTGCCCCTCGCGCCCGGGATAAAGATACAGGCCGATGTCGTGCATCATGATCGCCGCGCGATCCTGCTTCGCCGAGCAAATGGCGATCTTGAACTTGCGTGGCAGGAAGAGGAATTCCGGGTTGATCGTCGACCACTGCCGGAGGATTTCTGCCAACGGACGCGGATCGATCATCTCGTCCGCCGCGACCCCGGCAAAGGCCTCGGTGGTGATGTTGCGCACGCAGTTGCCGGAGGTCTGGATCGCATGCATGTTGACCTGCGCCAGACGTTCGAGAATGTCCGGCACTTCGCTCAGTTCGATCCAGTTGAATTGCAGGTTCTGCCGGGTGGTGAAGTGGCCGTAACCGCGATCGTAATCGGCGGCGATGCTCGCAAGGGTGCGCATCTGTTCGGCACTCAACGTGCCGTAGGGAATCGCCACCCGCAGCATGTACGCGTGCTTTTGCATGTACAGGCCGTTCTGCAGGCGCAGCGGCAGGAACTCCTCCTCGCTCAACTCGCCGGCCATGAAGCGCTCGACCTGATCGCGAAACTGCGCAACGCGCTCGAACACCAGCGCCCGGTCGTAATCATCGTATTGATACATGCACACCTCATCAGAATTGATCACAGATCAAAACTGTGGGAGCGAGCCTGCTCGCGAATGCGGAGTGTCAGGCAACGGATTTATTGTCTGACACTCCGCATTCGCGAGCAGGCTCGCTCCCACAGGATTTTCCCAGACTATGGCCGAACGGCGCAGCACGTTACAGATTCACCTGAAACGATAAAAACCGTATCAGGGCGCGGCAGAACGCCGCAGGCAGCCCCTTGATCTGATCCGTACAAATGAAATATTCCTGAGCCTGTTTTGTTTCTGGCGGTGTTCCTACAGTGCAGCTCATGCCAGACCGGGTGGCCTGGCAAGACTTTGCAACCGTGGAAGAACTGACCATGAGCACAGCAACAATCGGACCGGCTTATAACTACAAGGTCGTCCGCCAATTCGTTATCGCGACGGTTTTCTGGGGTGTCGTCGGCATGGCGATGGGGGTATGGATCGCCTCGCAACTGGTATGGCCGGACATGAACCTCGACCTGCCGTGGACCACCTTCGGCCGTTTGCGGCCGCTGCACACCAGCCTGGTGATTTTCGGCTTTGCCGGCAGCGCGCAATTCGCCGCCAGTTACTACGCGGTGCAGCGCACCTGCCAGGTACGGTTGTACTCGGACAAACTCGCGGCCTTCACCTTCTGGGGCTGGCAATCGGTGATCGTGATCATGCTGACCCCCCTGCCGATGGGCTACACCACCACCAAGGAATACGCCGAGATCGAATTCTCCGGCGCGGTGTGGATGGCGGTGGTCTGGGTCGCGTATGCCATCGTGTTTTTCACCACCGTGGTGCAGCGCAAGACCAAGCATATCTACGTCGGCAACTGGTTCTTCGGCGCGTTCATTCTGGTGATCGCCATGCTGCACGTGGTCAATCACCTGTCGATCCCGGTGGACTGGTTCAAATCCTATCCGGTGTATTCCGGGGCGACCGACGCCATGGTGCAATGGTGGTACGGGCACAACGCGGTGGGATTCTTCCTGACCACCGGGTTCCTCGGCATGATGTATTACTTCGTGCCCAAGCAGGTTAACCGTCCTGTGTATTCGTACCGGTTGTCGATCGTGCACTTCTGGGCGCTGATCACCCTGTACATCTGGGCCGGCCCGCACCACTTGCACTACACCGCGCTGCCGGACTGGGCGCAGTCACTCGGCATGGCGATGTCGCTGATCCTGCTGGCACCCAGCTGGGGCGGGATGATCAACGGCATGATGACCCTCTCGGGCGCCTGGCATAAGTTGCGCACCGACCCGATCCTGCGCTTTCTGGTGCTGTCGCTGGCGTTCTACGGCATGTCGACCTTCGAAGGCCCAATGATGGCGATCAAAACGGTCAACGCCCTCTCCCACTACACCGACTGGACCATCGGCCACGTCCACGCCGGCGCGCTCGGCTGGGTGGCGATGATCACCTTCGGCGCGACCTATCACATGGTGCCGAAAGTCTTTGGCCGCGAGCAGATGTACAGCACGCCGCTGATCAACCTGCACTTCTGGCTGGCGACCATCGGCACGGTGCTGTACATCGCGTCGATGTGGGTCAACGGTATCACCCAGGGCCTGATGTGGCGCGCGATCAACGAGGACGGCACGCTGACCTATTCGTTCGTCGAAGCGCTGCAGGCCAGCCATCCGGGGTTCATCGTGCGCTTTGCCGGCGGAGTGTTCTTCCTCAGCGGCATGTTGCTGATGGCCTACAACGTCTGGCGCACAGTGCGGGTGGCCGACGTGGCGCTGGCGCGCAGTCAGGCGCAGATCGCCTGAGGCAGGGAGCCGAAGATGTTCGAACTTTTCTTGAATCTGCTGGGGGTGGTGTTTCTGTGGCTGGCGGTGGAGTACTGCCTGCGCCATCAGACTTCAGAGAGCCTGGATGATGCGAGCATGGTGCCGTTTGCCGATGATCCGGAAGTGGCGCGGCGGGTGGAGCTGGCGACCGGAAAGACCGTGAAGGCTGTGGCGCCGGAAGAGGCAAAACCGGGCTGGATCAACCTCGAAATGTAGCGACACCACCTTCCACCTGCAGGAGTGAGCCTGCTCGCGATAGCGTCTGATCAGCCAACGCTAAAGTTGAATGACACACCGCCTTCGCGAGCAAGCCCGCTCCCACAAGGGGAATTTGCAAGTCCTTGAGATCTAGTTACGGTCGCGCGGAATCAGGCTCTGCAACTGCTGCGCCAGAAAATCCGCATCAAACACAAAGGTGTCCGGATCCTTCAAACCGTTGGTCTTGCGCCATTGCCACTCGCCGTTCGGCAGTCCCACCAGCGAAATACTGCCGTAACGCGCCGCCGTCAGGCCCATCACCGCCAGGGAAATCTGCCCGGCGCTGCCCATTACATCCGGCACGAACTCCACCGGTTTGCCGGCAATCACGATGCTCAGTTTTTCGGTCTTGAAGGTCGAGGTTTCCACCGGCGTGCTCGGCCCGAACGCGACGTAGGCCTCGCGGCTCACCTCCAGCAGGTCCGGCGCCTGCACCGGCTCCAGCCATTGCTGAATATGGCCGAACAGCTCGGTGATCCGGCTGGCCCACGCCTGCGACTGGGTTTCGAACAGTTGCTTCTTGTGCGCTTCACTCTCGGCATAGTGACGAAGCATTTCGCCCAGTTGTTGTACGTCGTTCATCGGTACGTTCCTCGGGGGAGAGCTTGCGAAACTCATAGTGACAGATCAACACGCCAGTGCGCGTAAAACCTCGAATGCCAACCCGCACCAATCTGGGACTGGCACGATGGACGGTAGGTCTTTTGCGCGGCCACCTGTCAGATCTGACAGTAGGCAAGCGGTACGCGAAGGTTTTAGATAAAACCAGAGAGCAATCCTTTGCGGAGCGAACGAAATGGCCAACCAGAACAACGATAGTCAACTGCTGAAGATCGACCCGGTGAAGATTCCGGGGTGGGTGTCACCGATCGAGCATCCGCAGAATGCGGACGGCGGGGTTCCGCTCGTGCTGGTCGCCGGTGGACTTATCCGGATTCTTGTCGATCCATGGACCAACCAGAGCCTGGAGGACAGTGCTCAGCTACTGCTCAACGAGTCGCAAACCATTGTTGCCACACAAATCATCGGACCAACGCAGCTGAATCAACCGTTCAGCATGAGTTTTGCGGCGTCGTTGCTGAGGGATGGAATCAACCTGCTGCGCCTGCGGGTGGCGCGGATCACGCAACCGATGCCCGAAACTTCAGAGCCGTTACGTGTGCTCTTCCATACACCTCGCCCAGGTGGAGAGATCGCCGGGGGCGGTGATAATCCGAACTTGCTGAAGGCCCTGCCGGCCGATGTCATCACCGAAGGCATCGATGCAGCACGTGCGGCACAAGGCGTGGCCGCTAGGCTGAGCTATGTCTACATGCGGGCGGGGGACGTCATCACTGTCGATCTTGACGGGCGCAATATCCAGCATACCGTGACCGAGGCACAGGCTGCCGTCGGTCAAGTGGTGATCACGCTGACCACCAATGACTTCTGGCAGGACAATGCCCGGTTCGCCTTGCGTTTTCGCGTCACCGACCTGCTCGGCAACTCCTCGGGGCCACAGGCGATCTGGTCGGCAACCACCTACGTCGATGTGCATATTCGTCGGCCGGTGCTGGATTTGCTTGCCCCCACAGTGCTCGAAGCCAGAGACGCCAACGGCACTGTGCTGAATTTTGTTCGCGACTTCTATGCAGCCCAGTACGCGACCGTCGAAGTGAAATACACCGGCTCGGCGCCGCGGCAATCGGTGAAGGTCTACTGGATAGGCCGCAATACCACTTATGCCAGTGAGGTTCAAATCGTCACCGCTGTCGGGCAGACCTTGCAGTTTCGGATTCCGCGCGAAGAAGTGGTCGACACCGTTGGCAGCAGCGCCAAGGTGTACTACACCGTCCGTTTACCGGACACCACCGAGGATCGCCCGTCCAAACCGCTGAACATAACCATTACCGGACAAAGGCATCACCTGCCGGAACCGACGCTGAATGCCGCCAAGGACAACCTGAGAACGTACTACCCGACGCTGGACGGTACTTACAAAGTACGAATATCGCTGACCGTTGAAACGATCCGCTATGACAGCGAGGAATTCTTCATCACCCAGCCGTCGTCCTATACCGACGTCGTCGTCCCGTCGAGCTGGATCCCGCCGAACAGGGGAAAACCCGGCCTGTTCAATTACACCCTCAGAAAGACGGGCACGGGCGAACCAATCATTTTTTCCTGGTACCTGCGAGTGACTCTTTAACACTTCGAAGCCTATCCCGGAACAACGCGCGATATTGCACTAAACAGGGGTTCTCATGAGTAAATTGCTGCTGTCACTGCTCATCGCGCTGCTATGGGGCTGCTCTCAAACCGCCACCCAGCTGCCAACCGAGATTGGCGTCAACAATGCCCGGCCCCGCACTGGTCCTGCTATCGCGACCTATCTGAACACGCTTTATGCACGGCAGTTTCCCAACTGCAACAAGATCGATTCACAACCGGCCTTTTTGTGTTCAGGTGTGACACTGCGGGTCACCGCCAGGGATCCGGCAGGCCAATACAAAGTCTGGGATCCGAGCCCAACCTCGGTAAAAAGCGGTGGTGTTTCATTCTCGTACCTGCGCCAGGATGCCAATTTCGGCCGACTGGCATGGGGTTACGGTAACGGCTATATCGTTTACCCGTTCCTGGAACAACCGGCGGGCAAGCTTCAGCTCCAAGTGTTGTGCTCTTACCCCATGGACGCGTGGGGCTGGCATCGCAGCGCAACCGCTGTGTGCGTTCCCACTCCGCAATATCCGAACGTCAGTGGCCATTGTCAGGATGCCGGTGTTTTAACCGCTGAGCAGTTCAAGGCAGCCTGGGATTATTCATACGAGAACAAAAATCTTCGTCAATGCGACTTCGATGTCAGGGATGAACGTAACCACCTCGCAGGCCCGGCATTTTATCAATCTCTCAGAGCCAAGACGTTGCTGGGAGAGACCGGCTTCGGCGAACAGAACGAAGTCATTATCAGCACTTGGGCAGCCGGGAGCGCCAACCAGCTTCCGATCATGGCCTTTTTCTTTATCGCCGGCGGCACCAATGCCGGCCTGGCAGACGCGCAGTACAACCAGCGTGACTTCTACAACTCGACCACCCCGAAAATCGTCGTCCCCATTATTCGCCTGACGCCTGCGACAAGCGCCGCAGCGCCGGCGGCTTTCACCTATTCGGCAGCAGATCAGGCGGTGGCTCAATGAATTTGCACCAACAAAACGGGCGAGAAAGATCAGGTTTCACCTTGATTGCCTTGCTCAATCGCTGCATGGCGCTGCCCTTCGGTGCCCCTGCAATCGCACAGGCAACGGAACCGGACTCCGTCATCGTGACCGTGGAGCGCTGTACTCGATACATCGCAAGTGCGAAATGGCTCTACCGTGACGATGAGTGGGTGTTTGCCATCACCCCAACGCCCTGTGCACGTCGTACCCCGGAACAAGCAACGCCGTTTCTGATGGATGAATTGCTGAGGGACTACTCCAACAGCCGCTACTGGTCCAATACCCACGGTCTTCGCCATCAATTGATCTGCCACCTGGCGATCACCCGCGACAAACCGGAGTGGAACATCGAACCGTGGCGGCCTGACGTGGGATATGCCCGAACGCTGGCAGCCGGCTGCAACCCTGTCGAGCCGTTGCCTGAACCTGCACCGTAACGCTTAACCGCGTTTTTGAACTGACAAACACAATCCCCATTTCAGGCCAGAGGCTCATCATGAGAAAAATAGCCGCAGCGTTTTTTATTGCATTACTGATGGGTTGCGTGCAGACCGCAACCCAACCGCCGGTGGCCATCGGCGTCAGTGGTGTTGAGGTGCTCAACGGCCCGGCCATCGCCACTCAGCTCAATACGCTTTACGGGCGCAAATTTCCCAACTGCAACAAGAGCGACTCCCAGCCAGCGTTCCTGTGTTCCGGTGTGACCCTGCGGGTGACGGTCAAAGATCCCGCCAACAAATACAAGGTTTGGGACCCAAGCCCGACATCTGTGACCAGTGGAGGCGTGTCCTTTTCCTACCTGCGTCAGGATGCCGACTTCGGCCGACTCGCCTGGGGCAATGGCAACGGCTACATTGTTTATCCGATCTTTGAGTCCCCCCAAGACAAGCTTGACCTCGATTATCTGTGTGCCTATGCCTACGATGCCTGGACCTGGACACGCCGGGCTGACGCCGTCTGCGCTGCCCACCCGAGCTATCCCGTGCAAAGTCAGCTCTGCCAGAACGCCGGTGTCACCACCGCAGAGCAATGGTATGCGGTCTGGAGGATAGCGGGAGGCAACCCGCACCAGCGGCAATGTGGCTTTGACGTCAGAGACGAGCGCAATCATCTGGCGGGCCCGGCGTTTTATCAATCCGTGCGCGCCAGGGCGTTTGTGAGTCTCACTGGCTACAATGAACACAATGAGTTGCTGATAAAAACCTGGTGCAATCCGACCTCCCCCGACCCGGCAAAATCATGTGCTTCGAGTTTTCCTCCCAACCGATTCCCCATCATGGCGTTCTTCTATGTTTATGGAGGCGCCAACGCCGGCCTGGCGGACGCGCAATACAACCAGCGCGACTTCTATAACTCGACCAACCCGAGAATCCTCGTGCCCATCATTCGGTTGACACCCTCCGCCAGTAACGGGGGTGCGGCGAGCTTTACGTTCGCGCCAGCGGATCAAGTGGTTACACAATGAACAGCGGCGGTTGAAGGCGAACGGCACCGTTACACCTGGCAGAAGGATTGGCAGTACAGCTGATTTACGCTGGCGTCCTTCGATGAACAAATGGACACTCTGTTCAGACTTGGTGGTTCGTTCCAGGTCCAAGCCAGAGGAATTTCAATGCGCACCATCGGCCTGATCGGCGGCATGAGCTGGGAGTCCAGCGCCGAATACTATCGCCTCATCAATCAACAAGTGCGCGATCGCCTCGGCCCGCTGCGCTCGGCACAACTGTTGATGCACAGCGTCGACTTCGGCCCGGTCGAACAGGCCCAGCATGCCGGGCGCTGGGACGATGCGGCGGCGATTCTGGTGGATGCGGCGCGCAGGCTGGAGGCCGGCGGCGCGGAATGCGTAGTGCTGTGTACCAACACCATGCACAAGGTGGCGGAACAGATTCAGGCAGCGATCAGCATCCCGTTCCTGCACATCGCCAAACCGGCGGCGCAGGCGGCGCTGGACATCGAGGCGCACACGGTCGGCCTGCTCGGCACAGCGTTCACCATGGAGCAGGACTTTCTCAAGCAGCGCCTGATTGCCAAGGGCTTGACGGTGCTGGTGCCGGACGCGGCCGAGCGCAAGGACGTGCACCGGATCATCTACGACGAACTGTGCGTCGGGGTGATCAGCGATGAGTCGCGCAAGATCTATCAGCGAGTGATCGAATCACTGACCGCACGCGGCGCTCAGGCGATCATTCTCGGCTGCACGGAAATCGGCCTGCTGGTCAAACCCGAACACAGCGCCCTGCCCCTGCTCGACACCACCGAGCTGCATGCGCAGTCGGCGGTGGCGTTCGCCCTGGACGATTGAGTCAGGGGTTGGCGCGGCTGAGTCAGGCGGTGACGCGGCTGCGCAGACGGGCCATGCTCAGGGTGTCGACCCATTGCCCGTCGCGTACGGCGTAGTCACGGAACAGGCCTTCGTTCTCGAAGCCGAACTTGCGGTACAGACCGATAGCCGCTTCGTTGTCGGCGTAGACCGTGAGTTCGACGCGGTGCAGGTTCATCCAGTTGTCGGCGACGTCCAGCGCGGTCGCCAACAGTTTTGAGCCCACACCCTTGCCCTGCCACGCCACGGCGACGCCCATGCCGACGCTGCCGGCGTGGCTGCGGCGAATCCGTGAATACTGCTCCAGCCCCAGATTGCCAATGACCACACCCTCATGCAGCGCCACCAGCTGCACCACCCGTTCGTTGTCCGGCGCCAGGCGTTTGCGCCACACCTCAGCGGACTGAAACGGCATCTGCAACACCTGCCGGGTCACGGCCGGATCGTTGTACAGCGCAGTGATGCCTGCAATGTGCGATTCGTTGAAGCGTTCGATTTTGATGGCGGGGTTGTGGTCGGGCATGGCGGATCCTTCCTGGATCGATGTGTGGCCAATCACTCTAAACTGCCAGTTATCAATTTGGCGAGGTCAAAACTGTGGGAGCAGGCTTGCTCGCGAAGGGGCCGTGTCAGACACCTTGTCTTTGAATGACACACCGCATTCGCGAGCAAGTCCGCTCCCACAGGGGTTATGTGTTCAGCTCTGGAACCATTCGTGGCGTTCGTTGAAGGTGCGCTGGATCAGTTCGACCAGGGTCTGCACTTCGGCGACGTCTCGCGATTCAACGTTGACCGCCAGCCATGCCTGTAGCTGCATCGGCTCATCGAACAGCCCCGGCAGTGCAATCAGCCCGCGATCAAAACGACTCATGTACGCCGGCAGCAAACCGATGCAAGCACTGCAGCGGATCATTTCCAGCATCAGCTCATAGGACTGCATCTGCACCACGCCGGCCAGACGCTGTTCGACCAGCTCATTCCACGGCCGGAAACTGTCGATCTGCCGGTCGTGTTGCCATTGCACCAACATGAAGTCAGTCAGGTCGTCGGCACTGGCCGGGCGGGCGGTGACGCGGGAATAGCGTTTGGCGATGTGCGGCAGATAGTCCAGGCGCGCCAGTGCCTGTGGCTGGCTGGTGGCAAAGGTCGGACCGGGGCTGGGGGTTTCGCCGTGGGCCAGCCACAGCACCACGTCGGCACTGACCGCACGCAGCGCCAGTTCGCTGTCCAGAGCGATGACTTCCAGGCGCACGCTGGCGTTGCGGCGCAGCAGCGCGATCAGGTCGCGACCGAGGATGTCATGCAGGATCGACTCGGCGACGGCCAGGCGGATCAGCGGTTGCTCGACCACTGGCAGTTTGCGTTCGTGGGCCAGCGCCACCAGTTGCGCCTGGAGTTGCTGACCCTCGCGGGTCAGGCTCAGGGCGCTGCCCTGAAAGCTGAACAGCGAGTGCTGCAGCGCTTGTTCAAGTTGTGCCAGTTGCTTGCGCAGCAAGGTCGAACGCACGTTGAGGCTGCGCGCCGCCTGCATGAAACAGCCGCAGCGGGCACTGACCAGAAAGTATTGTGCGACGTCGGCATCGAGGGTCGCAGCTTGCGCCAGCCACGGCTCGCGCTCGCCCTGCGCCCAACGGTAATCGGGGCTGGCCTGCCGTCCTGCGGGTTCGGTGAATGACATCGATGACTCCCTGTCGATCTTTGTATTTTGGAAAACGCCACGGTTCTAATGTGGGAGCGGGCTTGCTCGCGAAGGGGCCATGCCAGCCAACTTATTTGTTGAATGACACACCGCTTTCGCGAGCAAGCCCGCTCCCACCCGGGATTTGCGGTGAATCACGATCAGAGTTTCTCTTCCAGGACCTTGTTCAGCTCAGCCCCGTCGATACTCAGCGTCGCCGTGTTGAGCATCCCGTCCAGATACGCCTGGGCAATCTGCTCCTGACGCTGGGCACGCAAGGCCTGGGTCAATTGGTCACGCAATTCGTCGAGGGTCGCGGTGCGCGCCGGTTGCTGTTCGGTGAGTTTGATCACGTGGAACCCGGCGGCGCTCTGCAGCGGTTCAGACACCGCGCCGACCTTGAGCCGCGCCACCGCGCTGCGCACCTGCGGCACCAACTGCTGCAAGGGTTGCAGTCCGGTGTCACCGCCGCGCTCGGCGGTCAGCCGGTCCTGCGAGTACTGGGTCGCCAGCGCGGCAAAGTCCCCCGGCGTGGCCTGAGCCTTTTTGCTCAGCTCCGTTGCCTGTTTGCGCACTGCTTCGACGTTCTGCGGGTCATTCACGGCGAGGAAAATCTGGCTCACCCGGTACAACGCCGGGGTTTGCCATTCGGCCTTGCCGGCGTCGTAGGCCTGCTGCAACTCAGCCGCACTCGGGTAGTCCGCCGGCACTTCGCTGACCGAGCGCAGGTAATCACGGAAGACGATCTGCTCGGTGGCCGCACGGGTTTGCCGCGCCACGTCCGGACGCTGCGCCCAGCCCTGGGCATCGGCCTGTTCGAGCACGGCCTTCTCCGCCAGACGCGTACGCAGCCAGCGCTCCAGCGCTTCACGGTTGCCGCGCAGTTGCTCGCGAGTCGCCGGCGGAACGGTCTCCAGCAACGCCTGCAACTCCTGCGGCGTTACCTGCTGATTGCCCAGCCGCGCCACTGCCGGCCCGGCAGCAACCGCCGCCACTGGCGACGATGGCTGCGCGGCGACCGGGTCTGTGCCCGGTCGCAGCACCAGCGCCACGGCTACCACCAACAGCGCCACTGCCCCGGCGCCGATCACCATGGCAGGCTTTTTCACAGTGCGACTTCCTCTTGCTCGGCGATGGCAACTTTGGCCGTCGAGGCTTGCGCAGCCTGGCTGAAATCTCGCAGATAGACGATGAATTCTTGCAGCAGGCGATCCCACAGTTCCAGATTGCCGCGCAGGTGATCATTACTCACGCCGGCCGCCACCACCACGTCCATTTCCATCACCAGAAACTCGCCCTGCAACGACAACCGCGCGAACCGGCGAGTGGCGTTCCACTGTTCGGCCACACCCTGTGGCAACTCACCTTGCACCCGCAGCGCGCAGCTGAACGTGAAATCGACATAGCTGCCCTGCTCCACCGCCGGGTTGCCGAAACGCACGGCATAACCGATGCCCTGACTGGCACTGAGCAACTGCACGATGCCGTTCTGTTCGGTCTGGTTGACGCGATAACCGGCCGCTTGCAGGACTTCAGTCAGCGATTGCGGGGAAACGTGGGTGATTAATTGAGTCATGAGTTCTTCTTCCTTGTTAATCAGTGTGCGAGCGCGGCTTGCGGCGCGTCGAATTGAGTCTTGTACAGCTCGTCACCAAACCCCTGAGCCAGTTCGTCGAACTTGACCCGGGCGCTGCCCGCAAAGGGCTGGCGGATTTTCATCACCTCGGCCACGTCGATGTTTTCGTAGGCGGTGAGAATCTGCTTGGCGACGCCGTACATCTGCTGATTCTTGACTGAACATTGCTGCACTTGTGTGTCACGTTCAGCCAATTGCGCCTGAAGCTTAGACCGTTCTGCCTCTTTGGCACGGGCCATGACCAGCAACTCGTCGTAGGCCTTCTTGAACTTGCCGGTCTGCTCGTTGCTCGCCGCCACTTGCGCCTGGGCCTGGCTGTGCAGGATCTGCTGCTGGTCGGCCAACTGCTCGGCGACGCCCTTGGCCTTGGCCAGTTCAGCAGTCAGTTGCTTGATCTGCGCCTGCGCCGCCCTGGCTTCGTTCTGCGCCGCCAGTTGCGCGGCGCTGGCCTGGGCCTGCTGGCTTTGCAGGGCCTGCAACTGTTGCGTGGTGCTGCGCAGTTGGGTGCGCAAGCGCTCTTCCATGCCTTCGGCGCTGGCGCCTTGAGCGATGAAAAAACTCAACCCCAACAGTAAAACTCGTGCGTGCATGACCGTACTCCCGGCGCCTTAGAAGCGCGTGTTGATCTCAAGCTGCAAGACGTCGATATCAAACGGCGCGCCGTACACCGCCTCGGTGCTCATCCAGCGGCCGGTGGCATAGACGTTCTTCGCCAGACCGTAATTGCCGCCAAGGAAATAGCCCTTGGCGTTGGTGCCGCCGAGGTGGAACGAGGAATCGTTGAAGCCGTCAGGCAAGGCGTCCGGCTGGATGTACTTGTAGCCGGCGAACAGGTTCCAGTCGCCCTGTCGTTTCAGGTCCAGCGCGTTGCCAAGGGTGAACTGCACCATCCACGCATTGGCGCCGCTTTCGATGTCGCCGCTGCTGTTGAGGTTGTTGACGATCTGTCCCTCGGAGCGTTTGCGCATGTCGCCTTCGTCGTAACCAAGGTTGTGGATGTAGTTGCCCTGGCTGCGCAATTTGAAGTCCTGCGGCAGGTCGGCGTCCCACACCAGGTTCAGGTCGAGCAGGTTGAACTCCGAGGCCAGACCGACGAATTGCGGTTGCGGGGTGGTGGTCGGATTGGCCGGGTTCGGCGTGATGTCACGCAGCAGGAACACGCTGTTGCCCTTCTGCATGAACGCCACCCGCGAGCCGTCGGTGTCGCAACCCGGCGCGCCGGCCCACGGTTCGCAAGGGCTGGAGCGCTGGCCCTGAATGTCGTCGAAACGGTAGTAGGCCAAGGCACCCTTGAGGCGGTTGTTGCTGTTGATCGCCCACTTGGCGCCGATCTGCGCGCCGTACAGCCACTTGTTGTCGCTTTCTTCCTTGTCGAAGCCGTTGCTGGTGCTGGTGTCGTTGGTGTAGTCCACCGGGAACGCGCCGACGGTGCCAAACACGCCCCAATCGCGATTGAGCTTGTGGTCGAAAATCGCCGCCACGCCGTCGAAATTGAGGTCGTTGGAATACAGCATGTCGGTGGACATGAACGGGTTGGCGAAACGGCCACCGGTCACGGTCAATTCATCCGTCGGCTTCCAGTTCAGGTAACCCTGATCGAGCCAGATGTCTTTCTTGGCGAAACCACCGCCCAGGCTCTGGGTGGTCGACACCGGGTTGTTGTCGGAACCGGTGCCAATGCGAATACCGGCGGTCCACTGCGGCGCGATCTCGGCTTTCATGCCCAGGCGCGCGCGAATGCGAAATTGATTGCTGCGGTCTTCGCGGGTGTTGAGCAGCGGCGGCAGGCTGGTGCTGCTGTTGGGGTTCACGTCGTAGGGGCCGTTGTTGTTGAGCTTGGCGAAGTCGACGATCTCGTTGCTGTTGCTGTCCGAGTAGTAGCGTGATTCGTCACGCAGGCGGATATCGCCATCGAAACTGATGCGCGAGGTCCACTCCGGGAAGGTGTTGGGCGCCGCCCAGTTTTCCTGCTTGGCGGTGGCCATGACCTCGGCCTTGACCTGATCGCGGATCTGATCGCGCACCGCGGCCGGAACGTACTGCACGCGCACATCGCCCGGTGCGGCCACCGGGCCTGCTGCGACGGCGGTGGACGCCGCCGCCTGTTTGGCCTGGGCCGCTTCGTTCTGCGCCTGAGCGATCAGCGCGTCGGCCTTGTCCTGTTTCAAAATGCCCTGCTCGACCAGCAAGCGGATCAGATTGATCGTGGCGTTCTCCGAGGGCGCAGGCGCTGCCGCGGCCTGACCGACCAGGGTCGCGATGACCATGCCGACCGCCAGGGACAATCGATTCACATTGGAAATCATCTGCACACAACTCCTTTTGGCAAAGCTTGAATGCTTGGCGATAAATAAATTGGGTTAACCCGGACGCCGCCCTTGCAGGGACAGGCGCACGGGCAAAGTCATGGAGGCCGGTGGCCGTTCGCTCAGGTGCGGCGCATTGCGCAGCGCCGCCAGCACCTGGGTGTCGATCTCGGGGTTGCCGCTGGACTTGATCAGCTCCACGCGAGTGATCTCGCCGACGCTGCTCAGCCAGACATCGGCCTGCAACGAGAACGCGAGGTTGCGCAGGTCCGGGTTCTCGCGCAGCAGCTTCTGAAAGGTGAACGCGAGGAACTGGCTGTAGGTGCCGGTGCCCAGGCGTCCGCCCCCGGCCCCCGCCATGCCGCCGCCCTTGCCCGCGCCGATGTTGAACGCGTCGCTGCCGCTCTGGGCGTCGCCGTCCATTTGCATCGGGTTGGCCAGATCGTCCGCTGGCGATGGTGGTGCTTGCTCTTCGGGCTTGACCTCTTGCGGCTCGGGGGTCGGTTCGGGCTCGACGATTTTTTCTTCCACCGGGGTTTCCGGCTCCGGCGGTTTTTCCGGCGGTGGCGGCGGTGGTGGCGGCAACGGAATGATCGTCGGCACCTTCGGCGCTTCACGACGGACGCCGCTCATGTCGTTGGCCCACTGCCACAGGAACCACGCGGCGAGCGCGCCGATGACCAGCCCGGCGCCCCACTTCGCATAACGCAGCGCTGGCGTCTTCACCGGCAGCGGCTCGATCGGGAGTTGTGCGGTCATGACTCAGCCCTGCGTCGGTTTGCCGGTCACCAGACCGACCTGGGACAGTTCGAGCCGGCGCAACAGATCCAGCACTTCGATGACTTTCTGGTACTGCACCGTCGCGTCGCCGCGCACGATCACCGGGAAATCCGGGCTCTGCGCCTTCTCGATGCGCAGGCGTTCTTCCAGCTCGGCGAGGGTCACCGGGTAGGCATCGAGGAACACCTGGCCGCCGTCATTGACCGAAATCGCCTTGGTCTTGGCTTCCGACAGCGATACCGAGGCGCTGGCCTTGGGCAAGTTGATCTGGATCCCGGAGACCTGCGCGGTGGCGGTGAGGATGAACATCACCAGCACCACCATCAGCACGTCCACCAGCGGGGTGATGTTGATGCTGTCCACCGCTGCATCTTCGTCATCGTCGTGGGAGGCATTTACAGACGCCATGTCAGTGCTCCTCAGGCCGGTACGGAGTGGTTGGCGTGATGGCCGCGCTGATGCGCCGCTTCACTGGACTGGCCTTCGCCGTGCATCTCCGCCAGACGGGTGATGAACTCGTCGACGAACACGCGCATGTCGGCGCTGACTTCCTTGTTGCGGGTAATCAGGCGGTTGTAGCCAAACAGCGCCGGGATCGCGACGAACAGGCCCATCGCGGTGGCGAGCAACGCAGCGGCCATGCCGGGCGCGATCGCATTGATGTTGACGTCGCCGGCCATCGCCGTGCCGAGGAACACCACCATGATCCCCAGCACGGTCCCGAGCAGGCCGATGTACGGGCCGCCGGCGATGGCGTTGGACAGGGTCGAGAGTTTCGAACTGAGGGCCTGGTTCTCGCGGGTGCGCACGCCGTCCATCGAGCAGCGGATGGCTTCAATGGTCGCGGCAGACACCGAGGACGTATCGGCGCCCTGCTCGCGGCGGGTGCGGATCTCCTTGACTGCCACCGAGTACAGACGCCACAGCGGCGAATGCTGCAGACGCTGGGCCAGTTGCGCGTCATCGGCGAACATTTCCAGGCGCGTGCCGACCTTGGCGAACTGCTCGCGGAAGTCCTCGTTGGCCTTGCTGACACGGCTGAGGGTGTGGTTCTTGCGCAGCATGATGATCCACGACTGGAACATCATCAGCACCAGCACGGCGATGATCACCCAGGCGTCCACCGGCACCGCGTTGAGCAGGAAACCGAGGCTGCCGAAACCGAAACCGGACTGTTCTTCGTCGACGCCGTAGGCCACCAGTTTCGACTCGGCGCCTTGCGAGGTCGCGTCCGCCAGCAGCAGCGGCGCCGGACGAGCGACTTTCGACAGGCGCAGTTCATCGATGGCGCCCACGAACGGCTGGAACGGACCTTCGTGCAGGTCGGCGCCGATGGCCAACACCGAATTGAACGCCGGCATCGCCTGAGCGAGGGTCGCGCCTTCACGACCGTTGATGTAGAGGCTGACTTTCGAACCCTCAGCCGTCAGCGCGACATGCTGCCATTGGCCGGGATTCAGCGCCTGAGTGGCGACCGCGCGCTGGCCGTCGATCTCCACGAACGGCACGCCTTGATTGACGCCGAGCAGCAGGCTGTTGGCGCCTTCACGACGGGCCAGAATCAGTTGTTCGCCATTGGCCTGATCCAGCCGCAACCAGGCGCTGAAGGTGAACGCGCTACCGGCGCTGTGCTGCAACGATGGACTGGCCGGCAGCAGCAATGGCTGGCCGCTGAACTGCAAGGCGCGCCCTACCACGCCGTCAATCGCCGCACCGGTGGCGCTTTGCGCGGTGTTGCCATAGGCGGTGGTGTCTTTGGCCGGGGTGCCGGTGGCACCGTCGAAGTGATACAGCGCGGTGTAATTGGGGTCGAACGTCAGTTGACCGTTGCCGGTGGCCGGGGCCTTCTGGTTGCCGTAGTACATCCAGATGTCCTGACGCTGGCCGCCCTCGACATTCGGCACATCGACCCAGATCAGCGCCATGCCCATCAGCGCGTCGAAGCTTTCGATCTGGTGGTTGAGCACGGTCTTGTCATCGGCAGCGACGAAGCGCAAGTCCGAACCGTCTTCCTTGACGCCGTCGAAGGTGAAGTTGCCGGTGTGCAGGCGTACCAGCAGCGCGGTGCGGCCCAGCGCCTGATTGATCCCGGCGCCCTGCGGCGTGGTGTCGACGGCGATCTGTTTGCGGTAGTGCCAGTCGTCCTGCCACCAGGCCTGAGCCGTGGCCGGGAGCACGAAGCCCAGGCAGATCAACAACGAAAGAATGAGGCGCTGCATGAACGTGCTCCTTTAGAAAGTGGCTTGAAGGTTGAAGTGCAGGCGCGATTCCTGTTTCGAGGTGTTCGGCCCTTCGAGTAGCGGATAGCCCCAGTCGAGGCTGCCGGACAGCCATTTGCTCAGGCTGGCGCGGGTGCCGAGGCCGACGCTGGCCAGGGCGTAACTGGCGTCCTGATCCGGCAGCTCGTCGCGCAGGTACAGTTGCGCGCCTTCGGCGAAGGCGTAGAAGCGCCATTCCTGCATCCAGCTGCCGGCGTATTTGGCCAGCGACGGTGTGCGAACCTCCTGGCTCAGCAGCACGCCGTCGTCAGCGGTGCGTTCAGCGGCCAGGTAACCGCGTACCGAGGTCGCGCCGCCGGCGGAGAATTGTTCGTTGGAGACCAATGGCCCCGACGCGAGCTGGAACGCGCCCTTGCTCGCGCTCTGCCAGTCGTTGTCGAAGGTCCAGGTGAAGTTGCTGTCGCCCTTGAGCACCGCAAAGCTGGGCTTCGCGCGGTAGCGTTTGTAGTCGAAGTCTTCGTCGGAGCTGCCGTAGCCGAAGATGCTGCGGGTGGCCGCCACCAGGCTCAGGCCGAGGCCGAGCTGGCTCTTTTCGGTGTAGCGAAAGCCGTTGTAGGCGAAGGTGAACGGTGCGTATTTCAACGGCACCTTGTCGCTCTCGCCGGACAGGGTCAGGCGCTCGTCGAAGTTCTTGAAGTCGATGCCCGCCGACAGCGAGTTTGACCAACTGCCGCTGGACGGCAGCGTGTAGATCGCCGACACGCCGTAGGAATGGCCCTTGCCCAACACGTTGCTGCCGCCGATGGTGGCGACGTTGCTGTCGGACTGGTAACCGGAGAACTGCACGCTCCAGCGATCGGTCAGTGGCGCGGTGTAGGAGCCCGACCAGACCTTGGCGTTGTCGGTGTCCTGCGGCGCGGTGAAGTACGTCAGGTTGATGCTGTGGCCGAGCTGCCAGAGGTTGTTGTAGCCGAGGCTGGTCACGGCGCGCAGTTTTTCGGTGTCGGCGCTGTAGTCGTTGTTGAGGCCGACGCTGGCGCTCCACGGGTTCTGGTCTTCGACCTGCAAATCCACGTCCATGGTGCCGGGGCGCTGACCTTCACGCACCAGCGGCATGACCTGACGGCCCGGGGTCTTGTTCAGTTGCGCCAGCTCGCCCTGGACCTTGGCGAAGTCCGGCACCTCGCCTTCTTTCAGTGCCGGCACGTTGTCGCGGATGTCCAGCGGCGAATAGTGTTTGGCGCCGACCACACGCACGCGACCGACCTTGGTTTCGCTGACTTGCAAGTAAACGATGCCATCGGCCACCGCTTGTTCCGGCAATTCGACGAACACCGATTGGTAGCCGCGTTCCTGATAGGCCTTCTGCAACGCATCACGGGCGCCTTCGATGTCGCTCATGGCTTTTTGCGGGCCGAGAAACGGATACACCGCCTCTTCAATCGCCCGGGCGTCGAGCACGGTGTTGCCGCGCACGAAGTATTCGTTGACGTCCACCAGACGCTGCGGCGCGGCGTTTTCGGCAGCCTCGTCGGCGAACGCTGGCTGAGCGCCGGCCGTCACCAGCAGCCAGCCCCACAGCGCCAGCCGTGACGTGAAAATCTGATCCACACTACCCCCTGAATTCGCGATGACCTGTTGGCGCTGTTGCGCGCCTTGTGTGTTGCGTCAGTTGCCGGCGCGGCTAATTGCTGACGTGCGAGGCACCGCTGTGCTTGCCGAGCCAGGTGTGCAGCAGCGCGAAGTTCAAGGAGAACTCGGGCATTTGCAGCAAGGCACCGCAGAACACTTCGCCGATGATTTTCTGGATGAGCAGCACCGCACGGGGCTCATTGAGCAGCGTGGCGATGTCGCGACTGAGGACGTTGAAGCTCCAGACTTTCTGGTTCAGGCCGAGGCCGACGAACCAGCGGAACAGCAGGTTGTAATTGAGCTGTTCATACAATTGCTGCTCGCTAGGCACCGAATACAGCAGCTGCAGGAGCAGGATGTGCATGACCGTTTGCGCGGGAATGAGCATGCCGGGCTCGGCATTGAGGTCGTGCAGCAGGCCTTGGTGGGCGTCGAGCAGGTCGTCGATCTGCGGGCGCAGCAACACCAGCGAATGGCCCGGCGGAATGTAGCTGGAAACCTCTTTCAAGGCGCCCTGCCAGTCATCCTGCGACACGATCCAGACCCACGGCGCACCGTAGCGATACACCGAGACCGGCTTCTTGCGCGCCGCTTCGACGATCTTCGACAGGCGCTGATCGAGCTCCTGCATGCCCACTTTCGAGTAGCGTTCCATAGTCCCCATTGCCTCACTCCCGGCGTCCCGCCTCGGCTTGTGAAAAGCGCCCCGTTGGGCCCCTCAAGCGCGTTACATAGGCATGACCGGACTGGCGATGTGCTACCGAACTTTTGTCATAAAAGCTTCATTACAGAGGGTGTAACTGGCAGAAATTCAAAATCTGTGAGCGGACTTGCTTGAGCAAGCGTTGCATCAGCCGAAATCAACTTCAGTACTGCTCCGCAATCGCTAGCTAGTAACTGGTTCCCAAGGGAGGAGTATTAAGGGAAAAGGAACAGCCTTCGGTAACTCAGGGTGAAAAAATCCACTTTTCCTCAGTTACCAAAGACATCATTCTTTTCTCAGCCCTCACTTTTCAAATCAAAAAAACCATGCACCATGATTTTCGGCCTTGGTTGCGGGTGGGGAGGAGGCAGGTGTGGGCCACCCGCTTCTTTCATTTTCATATTGAAAACACCCTTAATTGTCTTTGCGGCTTTATCAACCACAATGTCGGCCCCACCCGCCCTTGGATGATATTCAAAATAATATATATCCGAATATTGAAAAAAATCCGCCTTAAGCTCATCAAAGTTATAGTGCCAGTTTTTATTCGGCAGCGTCATTCTAAAGAGCTGTTTCGGCTCCGAGGTACCACCTCGTCCTTCACCGAACCAGACTTGTACCTCATCCTTATGAAACTCTACGCCCATCGCATCCACTCTAATATCTGGTTGCCCCTCAATCTGCATTGAGGCAGTTCCGGTGGCATTCGGCTGACGTTCGATTACCTTTTTTTTCATTTTCGTTTTCCTCTTGATTGGTTTTAACTTGTCAAACAACGTAACAAGTTCAAATTACTTTGCTGATTTCGACTACCGCGAAGCGATGTCGAGAATCGATATATAACTAGCGAAGCGAAAGAGGTCTACTGTAAAACCTGACAGTAGACCTCTTGAAAAAACCTATGAAGTAACAGGAAAGTCAATGCCAAGCCCGCTCTCGCAGGGGATTGGTGATGATCGAAAATCAGCTGTAAACACGCCAGGTGTCGACAATCTTCCCGCCACGCACCGCCAGCAGATCACCGAATTGCAAGAGGACAGCCTCAGTCTGGGTCGGGCGCAGGAACACCTGGTCTTCAATGGTCAGGCCGACTGCGTTGGAGCCGTTGACCATCTCCTGATTCGAACTGCGCCCGTACACACCGTTGCTCTGCAACCCCGGCGGCGATTCGAACTCGGCCATCCAGTTTCCGCCGTAGATGAAGAAGGTCTGACGCTGGTTGGTGTCCCACCACGAAAACAGCTTGGACTTGTCGTCCAGCGCCGGGATGTTCACCGCGCCGGTACTCTTCAGCACCGGCGTGGCGATGTAGGTCGCGGGGACGTGCTCGGTAAGCGATGGCAAATCGTAGTGCGTCGGTTTAAGCATCGCCGTGCCTACCGAAACCTCGGTGCTCAGCTTCTCGTTTTCGTGAATGCGATAACTCGGGCTGCCAGCGGTGTTCAGGCACAGGCCGTCATGCCACAACGCCGGAAACTGCTGGCGAGTGAAATCGACGCAGTGCTGATAAATCAGCATGACCTTGGCGAACAGCTCTTCAGGCGAGCCGAGAATCCCCGGCACGCCCATGCCCACGAACGGGTCGTAGCCCATGAACCCGGCGAACTGCAGATGCTGCGGGTTGGCGCTGATCAGCGTGAGCATCTGCCCCAACACATTCACATCACTGACGCCGCCGCGATGCAGGCCGACGTCCAGCTCGATGTTGATGCGCATCCGCGTGCCTAAACCCTGTGCGAGTTGCAGGTATTGCTGCAAACGCTCGGGGCCGTCGAGCAACCATTGCAGTTGCTTCGCGGGATCGAACGGGCCTTTGTGGGATTGATAAAACAGCTCTGCCGAACGCACCGGCAACGGCTTGCCGAGCAGAATGTCGGACTGGGGGAACGTGACAGCATCGTGATTGAGAAAGGGCTGATGGAACGACATCAATTTTTGCGTCCCAGCACGTTGCGAGATGTAGCTCAACAGTCCCGGTGACGGCAGCGACTTCTCCACCAGCCGCAGTTGCTTGCCGCCACGCCTGACCGACTGCATCACCACATCGATGTTGTGGTCGAGGCGATCCAGATCGATCAACAGCACCGGGCGCATCGGGCCGTTTTCCTTTAACTCTTTGTTCAGCGCGCGGAAATATTCGCTGTACGGCGCACCGCGATCACCCGGCCGCAGCCACGCGCCAGCCCCCGCCAACAACGCACCGACACCCAGCGTACCCAGTAGAAAATTGCGTCGATTGACCGCCATCAGCTCACCCCCAGAATCGACGACAGATGCGCGTTGAGAAACCGTCCGCTCGGATCAAGCGCCTGGCGCACCTCGACAAACTCGCGCCAGCGCGGATACAGCGGCTGCAGATTCTTCGCGTTGAGCGTGTGCAACTTGCCCCAATGCGGGCGGCCGTTGTACTTCCAGAAGATCGGCTCGACTGCCGCAAAGAAGTTGTGATGATCCATCTGGTAATGCTGGTGCACCGAGATCGAACAGCTGTCGCGGCCCTCGAACATGCTCAGTGGAATGTCGTCGGCCTTGACGTAGCGATACTCGATGGGAAACCAGGTGCGCAGGTCCTTGTCCTGAATCAGCTTGAGGATTTCGCGCAGGCAGGCCGGGCCGTGTTCGGCAGGCACCGAGTATTCCATCTCGTTGAAACGCACGGTGCGCACGTTGGCGTAGATGTCGAACGAGTCGCCCACCCGGTCATCGAAACTCGCCAGATGACGCAGGCTGTTAAGCATCGTGCGGCGCAGTTCGGGGAAGTCGCTGCCGTACTTGTCGATCTTCTCGATCAGGGTCACGAACTCGTTACCGCCCTCCTCTTCGGGTGGAATCGGCGGCGTGGCCGGGTCGCTGGTTTCGTTGAGGGCGATGGACAACGCGTAATCGGAATGGGTGACCACGAGCATTTCCCAGTGCTGGTTCTCGCGAGTGTTCTTGTCGAGGTCTTCCAGCAGTTCTTCGGTCTTGGCGATCCACTGACGTTCGCGCAGGCGATAGGCCGGGCGGTTTTGCAGGCGGATTCGGGTGGCCACACCGAGGGCGCCGAGCGAAACGCGAGCCGCGTTGAACACTTCAGGGTGCCGTTGGCTGTCGCAATCCAGCACCTCGCCACTGGCCGTCACCAGTTGCATGCCGCAGACATGCGCCGAGTACGACTGAAAGGTTTTGCCGGTGCCATGGGTCGAAGTGGCAATCGCCCCGGCGAGGGTCTGGTAATCGATGTCGGCCATGTTCTGCAATGCCTGACCGATGTCTTTCAACGGCAGGCCCATGCGCGACATCGGCGTGCCCGCGGCAAATTCGGCCTGCAGGGTTTTCGGGTCGTGATCGAGCAGGCCGGTGAAGTAACTCAGCGACAGCAACGTACCGTCGGTGGGCACCAGCGCACTGAAGGAATGCGCCGAGCCGACCGGACGGATCTTGCCCTGAGCCTGGCGAATCGCTGAGGTCAATTCATCGAGATTTTTCGGTGCCAACCGCGCCGCCGGCAGGCAATTCTGCCCGCCCGACCAGTTGCGCCAGGGGATCAAGCGCGGTGCGCGCATCAATTGCCCCAGTGCGGGGTTGGCCGCCAGCGCACTGAATGCACCGACGATACTTGCCCGATACAACAACTGACGCCGGGTCAGATCCATGGTCATGCGCGCGCCCTTATTGTGGGAGGGGCTGGTCGGCCATGAAGCCGATCAGTTGCAGGAATTGTTCTTCCGAGCACTCGACGCACTGGCCCATCGGCGGCATGCCGTTGTAGCCATTGATGGCGTGGTCAAGCAGCGTATCGACGCCCTGCTGAATGCGCGGTTCCCAGGCTTTGCGATCACCTGTCAGCGGCGCGTTGGCGGCCGGATTGGCGTGGCACAGCTGGCAGCTGTTGGTGTAGATCTGCGCCAGTGCGGGGTCTTTGGGCATGGCGTTGTTGTGGATGGTGGCCGGGGGTTTGGGGTCTTCGCCGCAGCCGGGCAGCACCATGGCCAGTGCCAGCAATAAAGAGAGTCGGATGGCCCGCATAACAATCCTCGCGTGAGTGCCGCTTATCGTTGTGATCACACCTTAAGGCAGCGACGTCAGCGGGTTGAGGGCATTGCGGGACAGTGAGGGGGGCAAACGGGGCCAGCTCTCCCCCCCGATGATCGTTCCCACGCTCTGCGTGGGAATGCAGCCCCGGACGCTCTGCGTCCGCTTGGAACGCGGAGCGTCCCTTGAGGCATTCCTTTGCTGCGCGTGGGAACGATCATGAACCAGGGTTCCCGAATGTTCTTTGAAGCTCTGCTGTGCGCCTTGGCGTGACATTCGCGTGACATTCACGGGTTTAAATTTCGGCGCATTCAGGCGTATAACCTGTAAAGACTTTTGATCTGTATGCGGACATCAACACGGGGTAGCGACATGACCACAGCAAACATCCTTGGCAACCTGTTCCCTTCTGTCAGCGACATCCCGGAAAAATACCGTCTCGACGGTCAGGTCGAGCAACGCGAATACCTCGTCGATGGCCAGTTGCGACGCTGGGACGGCCCCCTCGCCCAAGTGCGCAGCCCCGTCTACCTGCATGGCGAAAATGGCGATGAACAAGTGATTCTGGGCAGCACGCCGCTGCTCGACGCCGACACCGCCCTCACCGCTCTCGACGCCGCTGTACGAGCCTACGACCGTGGTCAGGGCCTGTGGCCGACCATGCGCGTGGCCGAACGTATCCAGCACGTCGAAGCCTTCCTCGGACGCATGCGCCAGCAGCGCGATGCGGTGGTGAAACTGCTGATGTGGGAGATCGGCAAGAACCTCAAGGACTCGGAAAAAGAGTTCGACCGCACCTGCGACTACATCGTCGACACCATCAATGCCCTGAAAGAACTCGACCGTCGCTCCAGCCGTTTCGAGCTGGAACAGGACACCCTCGGCCAGATCCGCCGCGTACCGCTTGGCGTGGCGCTGTGCATGGGGCCTTACAACTATCCGTTGAACGAAACCTTCACCACGCTGATTCCGGCGCTGATCATGGGCAACACCGTGGTGTTCAAACCGGCCAAGCTCGGCGTGCTGCTGATCCGCCCGTTGCTCGAAGCGTTCCGCGATAGCTTCCCCACCGGCGTGATCAACGTGATCTACGGCAGCGGCCGCGAGACCGTCAGCGCGCTGATGGCCAGCGGCAAGATCGACATCTTCGCTTTCATCGGCACCAACAAGGCTGCCAGCGACCTGAAGAAGCTGCACCCCAAACCGCACCGTTTGCGCGCCGCGCTGGGGCTGGACGCGAAGAATCCCGGGATCGTGCTGCCGGAAGTCGATCTGGACAATGCCGTCAATGAAGCGGTGACCGGTTCGCTGTCGTTCAACGGCCAGCGTTGCACGGCGCTGAAGATCCTCTTCGTGCATGAAGACGTGGTCGACGCCTTCATCGAAAAGTTCAACGCCAAACTCGCCACGCTCAAGCCGGGCATGCCGTGGGACAGCGGTGTGGCGCTGACGCCCTTGCCGGAGTCGGGCAAGGTCGATTACCTGCACGGTCTGGTGGCCGACGCGCAGAGCAAGGGCGCGCAAGTGGTCAACCCGAACGGCGGCGAGAGTCGCGAATCGTTCTTCTACCCGGCCGTGCTGTACCCGGTCACGCCGCAAATGCGCGTGTACAACGAGGAGCAGTTCGGTCCGGTGGTGCCGGTCGTGCCGTACCGTCACCTCGATACCGTGATCGATTACGTGCTGGAATCGGATTTCGGTCAGCAGTTGAGTCTGTTCGGCACCAACCCGGTGGCGATCGGCCGGCTGGTCGATACGTTCGCCAATCAGGTCGGGCGAATCAACCTCAACGCCCAGTGCCAACGCGGCCCGGACACCTATCCGTTCAACGGGCGCAAGAACTCCGCCGAAGGCACGCTGTCGGTACACGATGCCTTGCGGGTGTTTTCGATCCGCACGCTGGTGGCGACCAAGTTCCAGGACAGCAACAAGGACCTGATCAGCGAGATCATTCGCGGCCGCGATTCGAGCTTCCTGACCACCGACTACATCTTCTGACGAGGACATCGCACTGAGTACATTCAGCACCCCCCGACTGCCACCGCCGCTGCGGCGAATCCTGCGTCCGTTACTGGACCCATACCGCCGCTACCAGCACGCCCGGCTGATTCACGCGGTGCGCGTGGCACTGGGGTTGCTGGCGACCATCCTGCTGACCACCGGCATCAACCTGCCCCACGGTGAGTGGGCCTCGGTGACCATGCTGGTGGTGATCGGCGGCCTGCAACACCACGGCAACATCGGCAAGAAAGCCGCCGAACGCGCCACCGGCACCTTGATCGGTGCCGGCGTCGGTCTGGTGCTGGTGGCGCAACAGGCGTGGCTGGGCCTGCCGTGGCTGACGTACTTTGCCATGGCAGTGGTCTGCGGATTTTTCTCCTATCACGCCATCGGCAAGGGCGGTTATACCGCCCTGCTCTCGGCGATCACCGTGTTCATTGTCGCCGGACATGGCGACAACCCGATCACCGACGGCTTGTGGCGCGGGGTCGACATCCTGATCGGTATTGCCCTGGCCCTGGCATTTTCCTTCGCCCTGCCGCTGTACGCGGTGTATTCGTGGCGCTACAACCTCGCCGATGCCTTGCGCGACTGCGCCACGCTGTACGGACGAATCATCAGCGGCCAAGCGGTCAGCGCCGATGAACACCTGAAGCTGATGGGCCGGGTGACCTCGGTCATGGTGCAACTGCGCTCGTTGATGCCTTCGGTGTCCAAGGAAGTGAAGATTTCCATGACCGAGCTGGACGCGATCCAACGCAACCTGCGCATGTGCGTCAGTACTTTGGAAATCCTCGGCAACACCCGACCGGATGCCAACGATCCCGACGCCATGACCCACCTGCAATCGGCGCTGCGGGCCGAGCACCGGGTGATCCGTGTGCAACTGATCGGCATGGCCCGGGCCTTGAAGTCCGGCGCCACGCAACGCCTGGAGCGCCCGCTTGATTTGCCCGACGCCAGCCTCGACACACCGGTCTACAGCGCACTGGACGGTTACCGTCTGTTGACCCGACAACTGGCGGCCAACATCGGCGAACTGCGCCAGCGTCTGGCGAAAACCGCGCCACGCTGGAATATCTGAGCCCCAGGGAAAAACCCATGTAACAAAGCCGACATCATCATTACAATGCGCCGCACAAGGAATGTGACATGGACGCATAAATGCAATTCAGGAAGAGTATCAACGCGCTTCGGGCACTGGCCGTCCTCTCGGTCGTGCTGTTCCATTTCAAGGTGCCAGGGTTCGAGGGCGGGTTCGCCGGGGTAGACGTGTTCTTCGTCATTTCCGGGTTTCTGATGACCGGCATCATCTTCAATGGCGTGCAACAGCAGAACTTCTCCCTCCTCGGTTTCTACGCCTCCCGCGCCCGGCGCATCATTCCCGCCCTGCTGACCCTGTGCGTTGCGCTGCTGATCTTCGGCTACCTGTACCTGCCAATGGACGATTTGCGCGAGACGATCCGCACGATCAAGAGCAGCCTGCTGTTCAGCTCGAACTTCAGCTTCGCCCGGAGCGGCAACTACTTTGCGACACCGCTGCACGAAAACTGGTTGCTCCACACCTGGTCGCTGTCGGTCGAGTGGCAGTTCTACCTGCTGTATCCGGTGTTGATCATGGGCTTGCACAAGTTCTTTGGCAGCGACAAAACCCGCTTTGCCCTGATTGCCCTGGCGTTGATTTCGCTCGGTGCATCCATCGTCGTGACCCGCCTCAACCCGACGTTCGCGTTCTACATGCTGCCCACCCGGGCGTGGGAAATGATCGCTGGCGGACTGGTGTTTCTGTTTCCCCTGCGGCTGAGCCCGCGTGGCGGCGCGATCTGCGAGGGGCTTGGGTTGCTGGCGATTTTCGTCAGCGTACTGGGTTTTTCCGAGCAGGATCTGTGGCCGGGTTATCTGGCACTGGTGCCGGTACTGGGGACGATGCTGGTGATTCACGGCAATACCCGGTCGCTGTTCAGCACCCAGCCTGCACTGCAGTTTGCCGGGAGCATTTCCTACTCGGTGTACCTGTGGCATTGGCCGCTGGTGGTGTTGCTGTACCTGTGCGGGCTGTTGAACAGTTGGCCGCACGTGATCGGCGCGATTGTCTCCTCGTTCGCCCTCGGCGCCCTGTCCTTTTATGGGGTTGAATCGAAGGTGAAAAAAGGTGCGACAGCGACACGGACCATGATCAGGTTCGCTTCGCTGACGGTGGGTGTGGTTGCCGTGTCGGCCGTGATGTCGTCGCTGGTCAAGCAACACCCCGATTGGCGCCCGGCGCTGGTCGAACTGGGCCAGCCGCAATACACCAGCAAGCTGTATCCGCAGGAGTGCTACCCCAACGCCTATTCAGCGGCAGATTGCAAACTGGGCACCGGCGAGGTGTCGGTGATTCTGTATGGCGACAGCCACGCACAATCGACAGCCGCGGCAGTGCAGATGGAAAATCCTCAGGCGGCGCTGTCATGGTCACGAGGCGGTTGCCCGACCCTGGCCCATTTTGCAATGCACGACAAAACCGTCGAAAGCCAATGCCGGGGTTTCAATCAGGAAAAACTGCAACGGCTGAAAACCGATTACGCCGGCATCCCGGTGGTGCTGTTCAGCCGCGCGGCGCTGTACGCGGATGCTGGTCGGGAAAACAGCTACCGGATTTCCTTTCCCGAGCGCCAGGCTCCGTTTGCCGAGGCTTACACCGAAGAGTACGTCAGCACCGTCTGCTCGATTGCTGAAAACCATCCTGTGTACATCGTCAAACCGATCCCGGAAATGCCATTCAGCGTTTACAAGGGTTTGAATCTGAATCAGCGATTATTTCGGCAAACCACCGACATTTCACTGCCGTTGCAGGCGTATGAAAAACGCAACCGAATCGCCATCGCGACGATTGAAGAAGCGGCCAGTCGCTGCCATGCAACGGTGATCGACCCGACGCCGTACCTGTGCATGGGCTCCAGGGACGGCGTGCCGCTGTACTTCGACGACAATCATCTGGTGGATGCCGGCAATCAACAGTTGAAAGGACTGTTCCGCAATCTGCTCAAACCGATTTGAGCTGACGGCGGTTTTTCAGGCCCCAGCCTTGTTGCATCCCGGCGGCGGCCAGCAGAATCGCCGCCACACCGACCCATTGCAGGGGTTCCAGGCGATGGCCGAAGGCGAACCAGTCGACGAAAATCGCCGCAATCGGATAGATGAAGGACAGCGCGCCGGTCAGGGCAGTCGGCAGTTTCTGGATCGCGCCATACAACAGCACATACATCAGGCCGGTGTGGACGATGCCCAGCGTCACCAGGCTGGCCCACGCACCGCCGGTTTGCGGCAGGCTATTGAGGTGCGCAAACGGCGCGAGCAACAGCACCCCGGTGCAGACCTGAACCAGCGCGATCAGATGCGGCGGCGTGCCAGTCAGGCGCTTGATGATCAGCGCCGCTATCGCGTAGAGCAACGCTGCGCCCAGCGCCAGCGCAATCCCCAACAGATAATCGCCACCGCTCTCGCCCTGCCCGCCATGGGCGCTGACGATCGCCAACATGCCGAGAAACGAAATCGCCAGCCAGAACAGTTTCTGCGCAGTGATTTTCTCGCCGAGGAACAGCGCGGCCAGACCGACCAGCATGAACGGCTGCACGTTATAGACCGCCGTGCCGATGGCAATCGAGGCCCGGGAATACGAGCCGAACAACAACACCCAGTTGCCGACAATCGCGACGCCACTGAGCACCGCCAACAGGAACGTGGTGCGAGTCAGAATGCCCGGGCGCAGGAAGCCGAACGCGGCGCAGATCAGCAGCAAGGTGCCGGCGCCGAACACGCAGCGCCAGAACACCACGTCCAGCACTGGTTGCCCGGACACCAGCACGACCCAGCCGATGGTCCCGGAAATCAGCATGGCCGCGGTCATTTCGAACGAGCCACGGCGGATTGTGTTGTCCATCATCGATCTCCCTAAGCGTGTGACGAAAGCGTGTGACGAAAGCGTGGCAAAAGTATGCCAAGCCGACAGCGCACACCTCCAGCGCAAAAAGCAGGCTAAACTTGATTTCTACCTTTTTTATCGTGGGTGGTTTCCTTCAACTGCCTAATACCGGAGTTGCCCCATGACCGACGATATCGACCAGATACTTATCAGTGCGTTGATGGAAGACTCGCGCCGCTCGCTCAAGGCGTTGGCGCAGATCAGCGGCCTGTCGTCGCCAAGCGTGGCCGAACGCCTGCGCCGATTGGAGGAGCGCGGTGTGCTCAAGGGCTATACCGTCGAGATCGACCCCAAATGCTTCGGCTATCAACTGCAGGCCATCGTCCGGGTACGACCGCTGCCAGGGCAATTGCAGGAAGTGGAGCGGCAGATCCTGTCGATCCCGGAATTCACCGAGTGCGACAAGGTCACGGGCGAAGACTGCTTTATCGCTCGCCTGCACGTACGTTCGATGGAGCAGTTGGACACCCTGCTCGACCGGCTCAATACGCTGGCCGAAACCAATACCGCTATCGTCAAGAAGACTCCGGTCAAACGCCGGTTGCCGCCGATGGCGTGAGTGCTTTTTGCGCATGTTCGGCGTAGATTGAGGTTTTTCCGGCGAAGGATTGGCGGTGATGAAAACCCTGGCAATGCTCCTGGCAACAATGGTGCTCACCGCCTGCGGGACGGTGCAGACGGTTGTGAGCAGTGATCAGAAGACGGCAGAGCGGCTCAGGAACGAGAAAACCTACTGCGGCGCCGTACCACGGATCTACAGTGGCGTGACTTACGATTTTTGCCTGATGCACGCCGAACTCAAGGACGGCGTCGACGTGTTCGACTACAAGAATGCCAACCCCGGCGTGCTGATCGATGCCGCCGCATCGGGTGTGCTCGATACCTTGTTGCTGCCCTACACGATCTACAAACAACAAGCGGACGGCAGCATCGTGATCAACTGATCGCGTTGGTACTTTTGCGCAGACAACAAAAAACCCGCCTAGGCGGGTTTTTCGTTGATTCAGCAGCAGCGATCAGTCGTCGCGGCTCATGATGCCGAAGATCTGCAACAAGCTGATGAACAGGTTGTAGATCGATACATACAGGCTGATGGTCGCCATGATGTAGTTGCGCTCACCACCCTGGATGATGGCGCTGGTCTGGAACAGAATGCAGACCGACGAGAACAGCACGAAACCTGCGCTGATCGCCAGTTGCAGGCCGCTGATCTGGAAGAACATGCTCGCCAGCGTCGCACCCAGCAACACGAAGAAACCGGCGGTGATGAAGCCACCGAGGAAGCTCATGTCCTTGCGGGTGATCAGCACGTAGGCCGACAGACCACCGAACACCAGCGCGGTCATCGCGAATGCCGAGCTGACCACTTCAGCGCCGCCCTGCATGCCCAGGTAACGGTTGAGGATCGGGCCGAGCAGGAAACCCATGAAACCGGTCAGCGCAAACGCGGACACCAGGCCCCAGGCCGAATCACGGAGTTTGTTGGTGAGGAAGAACAGCCCGTAGAAGCCGATCAGCACCACGAAAATATTCGGGTAGCCGACCCGCATCTGCTGGGCCACGAAAGCCATCACACCGCTGAAAGCGAGGGTGAGCGCCAGCAAGCCGTATGTGTTGCGCAGGACGCGGCTAACCTCTAGCTGCTCAGCCTGCACGCTGTTGTGAACTGCGTAATCCTGTTCGCGCATGGCGACACTCCTGTTGGTTTGAAACGTTCAGTCGCAAAGATCATAACAGACGCTCTGTAACAAGCCATGCACAGAGTTTGACAGTGTGTTTCATTCAGGTATTATGGCGCCCGCAACGCAAACGGAGGTGTGGCCGAGTGGTTTAAGGCAACGGTCTTGAAAACCGTCGACTGTAACAGGTCCATGAGTTCGAATCCCATCGCC
>NZ_NQYG01000079.1:0-22343 GCF_002878485.1 Pseudomonas sp. AD21 | reverse complement strand
TGTCCACCATGTCTCCGAACACCTGTCCACCATGTGTCCGGTACATACACTCCCGGAGGGAGAGGGGACCGATTGGGGGATGCTGAAGATGTTCAGCGACCTGAAACCGCTTTACCGAATCCATAATCGCCAAGGTCTTCAGGTCGGCGTTTGACCCAAGACACCTCGGCCCCCTCTCCCTCTGGGAGAGGGCTGGGGTGAGGGGCTTTTAAAAGAGCTACTCGTTATCGAGACCTTTGCGTCGATACGGGAAAACATCAATGATTTTCCCCGCCCGAATCGCCTCCTGCAAACCCTTCCAGTAATCGGCGTTGTACAACTCGCCATGCAACTGATCGAACAGTTTGCGTTGCGCCGAATCAGCAAACAGGAACGGCGGAAACTCTTCGGGAAACACATCCAGTGGCCCGATCGAGTACCACGGCTCCGAGGCCATTTCGTCCTCCGGCGTACGCGGCGCGGGGATGTGGCGGAAGTTGGCTTCGGTCAGGAAACAGATCTCGTCGTAGTCATAGAACACCACCCGCCCGTGCCGAGTGACGCCGAAATTCTTCAGCAGCATGTCGCCGGGAAAGATGTTGGCCGCCGCCAGTTGTTTGATCGCCAGACCATAATCCTCCAGCGCCTCGCGCACCTGCGCATCATTGGCGTTTTCCAGATAGAGGTTGAGCGGGGTCATCCGCCGTTCGGTCCAGCAGTGGCGGATCAGCACTGTGTCGCCTTCGACCGAGACCGTCGACGGCGCGACCTCAAGCAGTTCTTCAAGGCACGCCGGATCGAATTTGCTCAGCGGAAAACGGAAATCGGCGAACTCCTGGGTATCGGCCATGCGCCCGACCCGGTCGACGCTTTTCACCAAACGGTACTTCTCGATGACCGTTGCCCGGTCGACGTTTTTCGACGGCGAGAAGCGGTCCTTGATGATCTTGAACACGGTATTGAAGCCCGGCAGGGTAAACACGCTCATGACCATGCCACGCACGCCGGGGGCCATGATGAACTGGTCGTCGGTGCTGGCCAGGTGATTGATCAGCGCCCGGTAGAACTCGGACTTGCCGTGCTTGTAGAAACCGATCGAGGTGTACAGCTCGGCGATGTGCTTGCCCGGCAGGATACGCCGCAGGAACCCGATGAATTCCGCTGGCACCGGCACATCGACCATGAAATACGAGCGGGTGAAGGAAAAGATGATCGACACATCGGCTTCATCGGTGATCAGCGCGTCGATCTGAATTCCGCGGCCCTCACGGTGCAGTAGTGGGATCACCAGCGGCCACTGCTCGTCGCGGGTGTAGATGCGCCCGACCAGATACGCGCCTTTGTTGCGGTACAGCACCGAGGAAAACAGCTCGACGGCCAGTTCCGGATCCTTGCACACCCAGTCCGGCAGGTTCTCGCGCAACTGCGCTTCGAGGCGCTGCAGGTCGCCGGGCAAATCGGCGTAGTCCTCGCTGAAGCGGTAGTCGGCAAAGATGCTCGCGAGCATCGACGACAGCTGGCCTTGCGGCTTGTAGGTGCGGGTTTGCGCAGCCCGGGCGCGGCGCAGGCTCGGACGGGTGGTGTGGATGAACATGCAACCGTCGCTGATCAGGTCATGGCTGAACAGCCCGCAGAAGATCGAGTTGTACCAGGTCTCGGACAGCTCATCATCAAAGCGCAGGTCGATCACGCTGATGTAGGCGCTTTTCACCAGCGGCCAACTACTGACATTCATCAGCGTCTCGTCGTCGAAGTGCTCGCGCAGCCGGGCGATGGTTTCGCCGACCTTTTCTTCGTAGAGATTGATCCGCGCGGCCGACGCGGTCTGCGTCTCCTGCCAGCGCGCCTGCTCGAAGCGTTCGCGCGCGCCATCGGTGATCCGCCGGAAATGCTCGCGGTAATCGTCAAAGCCATCGAGAATCATGCGGGCGATGTCGGTGGCTGGCCATTGCTGCGGCATAGATTGAGACCTCGGCGTGCAAGTGGAAATCTGTGCCTGAGCTTAGCCACGGAACAGGGCACAGGTGAAGTGCAATTTCTGCCAAAAGCCAAGCGCAGGCGTCCGTCGCGGGATTTTTCCCTGGGCAAAGCCGCGTGCGCAATTAAATGCCCGATTAGCGGTTGCCATCGACCGGGCGCTCGGCAACACTCTCGTCCCGATCAAGGAAGGAGTGCCATCGTGAGCGCTGTCGATATTTTCCGCATGCTGTCGCTGGCCGCCATCTGGGGCGCGAGCTTCCTGTTCATGCGCATTATTGCGCCGGTGATCGGCACGATTCCGACCGCATTCTTTCGCGTGTCGATTGCTGCCGTCGGTCTGCTGGTGATTCTCGGCCTGATGCGCATCAGCTGGGATTTCAAGGGCAAACTGAAAACCGTGATGCTGCTGGGCGTGATCAACTCGGGGATTCCGGCGACGCTGTATTCGGTGGCGGCGCAAGTGTTGCCGGCCGGTTATTCGGCGATCTTCAATGCCACCACGCCGTTGATGGGCGTGTTGATTGGCGGGCTGTTTTTCAGTGAAAAGCTCACTGTCGCCAAACTGGCGGGGGTGTTCCTCGGCTTGTTCGGTGTCGGTGTGCTGACGCGTGCAGGGCCGGTGGCCTTCGACATGCAATTGCTGATGGGCGCCCTCGCCTGCCTGCTTGCCACCACTTGTTATGGTTTCGCCGGATTTCTCACGCGACGCTGGCTGGATCATAGCGGTGGGCTCGACAGTCGCCTCTCGGCCGTGGGCAGCATGCTCGGCGCCTCGCTGTTTCTCTTGCCGTTGTTCGGCTACAGCGTGATCACCGCACCCCCGGCAAGCTGGGGTGGGTGGAATGTCTGGCTGTCACTGCTGGGTCTGGGGCTGGGTTGCACGGCGTTCGCCTACATCATTTATTTCCGCCTGCTCAGCTCCATCGGCCCGGTCAAATCGATGACCGTGACCTTCATGATCCCGGCATTCGGCGTGTTGTGGGGAGCGTTGCTGCTGGATGAGCCGTTGTCGATGGCTCACCTGTATGGCGGGGTGTTGATTGCACTGGCGTTGTGGCTGGTGCTGAAGCCTGCGGTGGTGAAGCCTTCTGCCGCAACAGCCCGATGATTTTGCGGCGTTGATCAGTCCGTCTTCACGAGCAAGCCTGCTCCCACAGGGTGATGCGCCATTTTCAAATTGGCGCTGACCCTGTGGGAGCGGGCTTGCTCGCGAAGAGGCCGGACCAGACACTGGAAATGCCTGGCCCGACTTGCGCTTATCCAGCAGATTTACGGAACACAAACGCCAGACCGACAATGATCAACAGCATCCCCAGTACGCTCAACGCCGCCAGACGATTGCCGAAAATCAGATAGTCCATCACTGCCGTCACCGCCGGCACCAGATAGAACAAACTGGTGACATTCACCAGATTGCCCCGGGCGATCAGGCGATACAGCAACAGCGTCGCCAGCACCGACACCACCAGCCCCATCCACAAGACCGGCACGATGAAACCTGCGCCGTGTTCAAAGTGGAACGGCTGAAACGGCACGAAAATCCCGCACAACAACAGTCCGGCCAGGTACTGCACCGGCAGCGTGCCGAGGGGGTTATCGGTGATGCGTTTCTGCATGATCGAGCCCAGAGTCATGCTCGCCAGCGCCAGCAGGCCGAACAGCATACCCGCCCAGGACATCCCGGCCAGACCGATCCCCTGGTAAACCACCATGATCAGACCCGCCAGGCCCAGCGCCAGACCGAACATCCGGCTCGCCGAGCGCTGGCGCTCCATCAGTACCACGGTGAGGATCGGCTGCACGCCCATGATGGTCGCCATCACCCCCGGCGTGACTTTGGTGTTCAGCGCCAGCAGATAGAAAATCTGGTAGGCCCCCAACAGCACCACCCCGGTGGCGATCGCATACAGCATCGGCCTGCCGCCCTTGGGCAACTTCAATTTGAGCAGGGGCGCCAACAGCAGCAGCCCGCAGAGGGCGATCACAAAACGAATCAGCAGAAAGGCAAAGGGCGACGCGTGAGCCAGGCCCCATTTGGAGAAGATCGCCCCACTGCTCCACAGCAGAACGAACAGGCTCGTGGACGTCGCCGCGAGCGCGGACTTTTTCGAAAGGACAAACATGAATACCACCTGTAGTCAGGCAAATAGCCAACTCAGCCGAGGCTGAAATTCAGTAGGTTTTTCTGGCGGGCGCAGGGGTTGGCAGAGAATGCCGATCAGCCCGAAACGCCAACGCCCGGCGGTGATACGACTGCGCACACCGGCGTGCTACTGACAGGTGATGGGTAATGACTGATCTGCCTAGGCTGCTGATTCCCGCACGGCACGACGCCAGCGTTGACCGCTGAATCGACTACCGCGTTGATGAGGGATGCAGGCATTGAGGCTGATCTTTTTTGAGGGGCTGGAAAGTGAATCGCCTGATTCACCAGCGCCGACTATAACCAGCGCCCGACATGGATTGCAACGGTTTGTACAAAGGGCCAGCAGGGACAGGCCGAAGACAGGCGCATAGGCTGATGAGCAAAGGATATGCCCATTGATGGGGAGACAGGGAATGCTCGAGATCACATGCCAAGGGAACGGAGTTATCTGCGCTATCAACTGTACAGATCGCAGGCCAGGAAACAGGCAAGCATCGCCAAAGCTCTATTACAGCTACCAGCGGGACAAGACTTGTCGAAAGTACGCTTCGAACCCATCGATGCCATAGCACTGAACGCGTTTGAACTTTGGGAGAATCCACTTTTTTGCTGGCGAGAGGTTGCCGCATGGAAGTCACGAGAACCCCTGTCCCTGGATATCGCGATCTGGTTTGAAGAACAGCTGTGCGGACTGTGTTTCGTCAATCCGAACAAAAGCCGCCAACGTATTCGAATCGTACGATTGGAGGGGCGGCCCGGAGATTCTCACCCGCTAAAGAATCGTATCGGGACCCTGGCGATGATGGTCATCGATGAGTTCGCCCAAATAATTGGCAGCAACTTCATTGAAGTCCAGGAGCCAATGCAGGGAGCAATTCCTGTTTATACAAAGCTTGGCTTCAAATTTGATTTGGAAGGTCGTCTTGTCCTCGCAGTGGAGAGTAACGTATCGTGAAAACAGTTCAAGTAATGAACAATGAGGGAGGGAGCATGCGCAAATCAGTCAAGAAATCCCCCACCAAGAAAAGATCAATCAAAACGGAAGACAAGATTGTCTCCTCCGAGCTATCAGCCAATCAGCGGCGCTTTCTGCAGTTGCTGATTACAGGCATTGAAGACGAACCCAACGTTCTCGCTGGACGCCGTTGACTCACAGACAATAAAAAACCGCTCATACGAGCGGTTTTTTAGTTATAGCGTCCAGCCTCAACCAAACAGCCAATACCCCAACAGCGTCAGCACCACCACTGCCAGAATTGGCCGCAGGATGCGGTAGGCCTTGGGATTGCGACGTTTCCACTGTTTGACCACGCCGCTGAACTTGTCACTGAAATTCTTGCTCCACGCATAGGCCTGGTTGATCCCGCCGACGCGCTCATCATCAAGGTTCTGCGGAGCGGTGGCACGGCCCAGCCAGGCGCTGATGGCGCGGTTGATGCGGGTCATCAGGCGGTTGCGCAGCGGGCGTTCGACGTCGCAGAACAGGATGACGCGGGTCTGTTCGGTTTCGTTCTTGACCCAGTGCACGTAAGTCTCGTCGAACATCACGTCTTCACCGTCACGCCAGGCGTAGACCTGACCGTCAACGAAGATCCGGCAATCGTCGGAGTTAGGCGTCGACAGGCCCAGGTGATAACGCAGGGAACCGGCAAACGGATCGCGGTGCGGGTTCAGGTGGCTGCCACCCGGCAACAGCGCGAACATCGCGCCTTTGACGTTGGGAATCGCACTGACCAGCGCCACCGTTTTCGGGCACAGGGTTTCGGCCGACGGCAGCGGTTTGTCGTACCACTTGAGGTAGAAACGCTTCCAGCCCTTCTTGAAGAACGAACCGAAACCGGCGTCATTGTTCTTCTCGGCGGCGCGGATGTAGCCCTCGTCGAACAAGTGCATGGCCTCGTCGCGAATGGTTTCCCAGTTGTCGCGCAGCACATCCAGTTCCGGAAACTTGCTGCGATCCAGATACGGTTTGGACGGCACACCGGAGAACAGGTACATCAGGGCGTTATACGGAGCGAACAGCGCCGAGTGGTTGACGAACTGACGCAGGACCGGCAAACGCGCCTTGCCGCGCAAATGCACATAGAGGATGCTGCCCACAAACAGCAGCAACACCAACACCTTGGCGGCTAACGAAAAGGTCATCAACGACTCCTTGAATAAAGACAACGCTGCGCAATGCCCTTTACCCGGCATGGCAGCCGGCCATGATAAACACTACCGGCCTCGGGAAAAACCCGCCCAACCCAAGATTCAGTGTTAAGAATTGCGCAATAAAGCATTTATTAGCATAACGATCCTGAACCCCGGCTGATCTGAATCAATTGGCTTACTGCTGATTCTCCTGTTCGGTGAACAGATCGCTGAACAGCATGCTCGACAGATAACGCTCGCCGGAGTCCGGCAGAATCACCACGATGGTCTTGCCCTGCATCTCCGGGGTCTCTGCCAGTCGCACCGCTACAGCCATTGCTGCGCCGCAAGAGATACCGCACAAGATCCCCTCTTCCTGCATCAATCGCAGCGCCATGGCCTTGGACTCGTCGTCGGTGACCTGCTCAACGCGGTCGACCATCGACAAATCGAGGTTCTTCGGCACGAAACCGGCGCCAATCCCCTGGATCTTGTGTGGGCTCGGCTTGATCTCTTCGCCCGCCAGCGCCTGGCTGATCACCGGCGAGGACACCGGCTCCACCGCCACCGACAGAATCGGTTTGCCCTGGGTATTCTTGATATACCGCGAAACGCCGGTGATGGTTCCGCCGGTGCCGACGCCAGCCACCAGTACATCCACGGCGCCATCGGTGTCGTTCCAGATTTCCGGACCGGTGGTTTTTTCGTGAATCGCCGGGTTGGCCGGGTTATCGAACTGCGATGGCATGAAGTAGTTGTCGGTATCGCTGGCAACGATTTCGGCAGCCTTCTCGATCGCGCCTTTCATGCCCTTGGCTGGTTCAGTCAGGACCAGTTCTGCACCCAGCGCCTTGAGCACCTTGCGCCGCTCGATACTCATCGAGGCCGGCATGGTCAACATCAACTTGTAGCCACGGGCCGCCGCGACAAAGGCCAGGCCGATGCCGGTATTGCCGGAGGTCGGCTCGACGATGGTCATGCCCGGCTTGAGTTTGCCGCTGCTTTCGGCATCCCAGATCATGTTCGCGCCGATCCGGCACTTGACCGAATAACCGGGGTTGCGCCCCTCGATCTTGGCCAGGATGGTCACGCCACGCGGCGCGATGCGGTTGATCTGCACCAACGGCGTGTTGCCGATGGAATGGGCGTTGTCAGCAAAAATACGGCTCATGGCTGGGTCCTTATGCAGCGTTGAATTCAGCCTTCCACGGTATGCCTGTTGCCTGACGCAGTCCAGTCAGGTCGAACGTCTGCGCCGCGCAACAGTCAATCGCTTACATCGTTCGGGAATTGCCGCCATGAAGCGTCGCTATAGCTGGCCATTAGGGATTTTTGCCGTCGTCGTTGTGGTGCTGGTCGCCCTGCACATCGCCCTGCCCTACGTGGTACGCGACTACCTGAACGACAAACTGGCGGACATGGGCGATTACCGGGGTCAGATCACCGACGTCGATCTGGCCTTGTGGCGCGGGGCCTACAAGATCAACGGGCTGAAAATCGTCAAGGTCGACGGCAAGGTGCCGGTGCCGTTCGTCAACGCACCGCTGATCGATCTGGCGGTCAGTTGGCACTCGCTGTGGTACGACCATGCCGTGGTGGCGCAGGTGAAGTTCTTCAATCCCGAGGTCAACTTCGTCGATGGCGGCCCCAACAAGCAGAACTCCCAGACCGGTAAAGGCACCGACTGGCGCGCGCAACTCAGTAAATTGCTGCCGATCACCCTCGACGAGGTGCAGATTCACGACGGCAAAATCAGCTTCCGCAACTTCAGCTCCAATCCACCGGTGAACATGAATGCCACCAAGGTCGAGGCCAGCATCTACAACTTGACCAACGTGGTCGACAAACAGGGCAAACGCGATGCCCGCTTCGAAGGCAAGGCCCTGCTCCTGGGGCATGCACCACTGGAAACCACCGCCACCTTCGACCCGCTGAGCAATTTCGAAGACTTCCAGTTCCGCCTGCGCGCCCGCGACATCGAACTCAAGAGCATGAACGACTTCGCCTCGGCCTACGGCAAGTTCGACTTCAATGCCGGCCACGGCGACGTGGTGATCGAAGCCCAGGCGAAAAAAGCCCAGGTCAACGGCTACATCAAGCCGCTGCTGCGTGACGTCGACGTTTTCAACTGGCAGCAGGACGTGGAAAACAAGAACAAGAGCATCTTCCGCTCGGTCTGGGAGGCACTGGTGGGCGGCACCGAAAACGTGTTGAAGAACCAGGCGAAAAACCAGTTCGCCACCAAAGTCGAACTCAGCGGCAACGTGCACCAGCAAAATATCAGCGCGTTCGAAGCGTTTTTGCAGATTTTGCGCAATGGCTTCATCCAGGCCTTCAATGCGCGGTATGAGCGGCCGAAGCCAGATGCGGGTTAGTTTTTGACGTTTGGGCTGCTTCGCAGCCATCGGCGATGAATCCCCTCGCCACCAGGGCGATGTCTGGCCCCGGGCCGAAACCGAGTCAACATGTGACGCCCCATTCAGAGACTGAATAAGCCGTCTGCGTTCACAGTCGACCGGGCTGCGCGTTATAGTCGGGGCATCCGATTTTTTCGCCCCCGCCCTGCCCGTGCAGGTCGGCGTTACCGTTCGAGGATTAGCAGATGAAGTTCGAAGGCACCCAGGCCTACGTCGCCACCGATGACCTGAAGCTGGCGGTCAACGCCGCCATCACCCTGGAGCGGCCGCTGCTGGTCAAGGGCGAACCAGGCACCGGCAAGACCATGCTCGCCGAGCAACTGGCCGAATCGTTTGGCGCCAAGCTGATCACCTGGCACATCAAGTCCACCACCAAGGCTCACCAGGGTCTGTATGAGTACGATGCGGTCAGCCGTCTGCGCGACTCGCAACTGGGCAACGAAAAAGTCCACGACGTGCGCAACTACCTGAAGAAAGGCAAACTCTGGGAGGCTTTCGAGTCCGAAGAGCGGGTCATTCTGCTGATCGACGAGATCGACAAGGCCGACATCGAGTTCCCCAACGACCTGCTGCAAGAACTCGACAAGATGGAGTTCTACGTTTACGAGATCGACGAGACCATCAAGGCCAGGAAGCGCCCGATCATCATCATTACCTCCAACAACGAGAAAGAGCTGCCGGACGCCTTCCTGCGCCGCTGCTTCTTCCACTACATCGCCTTCCCGGACCGTACCACCCTGCAGAAAATCGTCGACGTGCACTACCCGGATATCAAGAAGGATCTGGTCAGCGAAGCGCTGGACGTGTTCTTCGACGTGCGCAAGGTGCCGGGCCTGAAGAAGAAGCCGTCGACCTCGGAACTGGTCGACTGGCTGAAGCTGCTGATGGCCGACAACATCGGCGAAGCGGTACTGCGCGAACGTGATCCGACTAAAGCCATTCCGCCACTGGCCGGCGCGCTGGTGAAGAACGAGCAAGACGTGCAATTGCTTGAGCGTCTGGCGTTCATGAGCCGTCGCGGCACCCGCTAAGAGGCTGCTGCCATGTTGCTCAACCTGTTCAATGAAATGCGTGCAGCCAAGGTGCCGGTGTCGGTACGCGAGCTGCTCGACCTGATCAACGCGCTGAAACAGCGCGTGACCTTCGCCGACATGGACGAGTTCTACTACTTGTCGCGGGCGATTCTGGTGAAGGACGAACGCCATTTCGACAAGTTCGACCGCGCGTTCGGCGCCTACTTCAATGGCCTGGAAAAACTCGACGACCACCTGCAGGCGCTGATTCCCGAAGACTGGTTGCGCAAGGAGTTCGAGCGTTCGCTGACCGATGAGGAACGCGCGCAGATCCAGTCCCTCGGTGGCCTGGACAAGCTGATCGAAGAGTTCAAGAAGCGTCTGGAAGAACAGAAGGAACGCCACGCCGGCGGCAACAAATGGATCGGCACCGGCGGCACCAGCCCGTTCGGCTCTGGCGGTTTCAACCCGGAAGGCATTCGGGTCGGCGATGCCGGCAAGCGTCAGGGAAAAGCAGTCAAGGTCTGGGATCAGCGCGAGTACAAGAACCTCGACGACTCGGTGGAACTGGGTACGCGCAACATCAAGGTCGCTCTGCGTCGTCTGCGCAAATTCGCCCGTCAGGGTGCGGCGGAAGAGCTGGACATCGACGGCACCATCGACCACACCGCGAAGGACGCCGGCCTGCTGAACATCCAGATGCGTCCCGAGCGACGCAACACGGTGAAGCTGTTGCTGCTGTTCGACATCGGCGGCTCGATGGACGCGCACGTGAAGATCTGCGAGGAGCTGTTCTCGGCCTGCAAGACCGAGTTCAAGCATCTGGAGTATTTCTACTTCCACAACTTCGTTTATGAATCGGTGTGGAAGAACAACATGCGCCGCACCTCCGAGCGCACCTCGACCCAGGATTTGCTGCACAAGTACGGCGCCGACTACAAAGTGATCTTCATCGGCGACGCCGCCATGGCGCCCTACGAAATCACCCAGGCCGGCGGCAGCGTCGAGCACTGGAACGAAGAGCCGGGTTATGTGTGGATGCAGCGCTTCATGGAGAAGTACAAGAAGCTTATCTGGATCAATCCATATCCGAAGGACACGTGGGGCTATACCTCGTCGACCAATATCGTGCGGGATTTGATCGAGGATCAGATGTATCCGTTGACGTTGCGTGGACTTGAGGAAGGGATGCGGTTTTTGTCCAAATAATTTTCGCTCTCCGAACGGACGCCATCGCGAGCAGGCTCACTCCCACATTTGGAATGCATTCCCCTGTGGGAGCGGGCTTGCTCGCGAAGCTTTCAGTTATCTCTGAAACGCCGCAAATACTCGACATGCTCGCGGTGCGCGACGTCCTGCACCACCGGCCGCAACCGCACCTGCACCCCCGGCAGACACTGCGCCAGCCGCGCCAGCGCCAATGGCGTCAATGCCCCCAACCGCGGATAGCCGCCAATGGTCTGCCGATCATTGAGCAGCACAATCGGCTGCCCGTCCGGCGGCACCTGCACCGCGCCCAAGGGAATGCCCTCGGAAATCATCGGCCGGCCCTGATACTGCAACGCCGTGCCCAACAGCCGAATGCCCATGCGATCGGCGCGACTGTCGAGCGTCCACGGACTGTTGAACACATCGAACAGGCTCTGCCCGCTGAACTGGCCGATCTGCGCGCCAAGCACCAGATCCAGCGGCGTATTGAGTTTCAGATCCGGTCGCAGCGCTACCGGCACTTCACGCACCTGCAGCGTTTCGCCGCGATAGCTCAGCGTCGCCCCTTTGGTCAGCGGCAATCCCAGACCATCAAGTCCACCGAGTTCTTCGCGCACCACCGTGGCGCTGCTGCCCAGCACCTGCGGCGCGTCGAAACCACCGGGGGCCGCCAGATAAGCGCGGGCACCGAGCCGTGGTTGGGGGAACTGCAACGTCTGCCCTTTACGCAGTTTGAAACTGCGCCACGACGCCAGCGCCTGCCCATCGATCTGCGCGCCAAGATCGGCGCCGGCCAGCGCCAGCACGCAATCCTGCTGCGCAACCACGGCAAACCCGCCGAGGGTGATTTCGATTACCGGCACATCCAGGCCGTTACCCAACAACCAGTTGGCCCAACTCATCGAACTCCAGTCCGCCGCGCCGCCCTGGGTCACGCCCAAATGGCGCACACCAAAGCGTCCGGCGTCCTGCAACAAACACAACGGTGTACTTGCCTCAATCGTCAGTCGGCTCATGCCTGCGCCTCCAGCGGCGTATCGTCGCCGCCCAGACGGATGAATTCGGCGTGACTGACCGCTTCGAAGCGCACCGTGTCGCCGGGTTGCATCAGGCTGTAGCCGTCACGATGGCGGTCGAACAGTTTCGCTGGCGTGCGGCCGATCAGGTTCCAGCCGCCGGGCGATACCACCGGGTAAGCGGCGGTCTGCCGTTCGGCGATGCCGACACTGCCGGCTGCAACTTTCTTGCGCGGGGTGTTCAAGCGTGGTGCCGCCAGAATCTCTTCGACCAGGCCCATGAAGGCAAAGCCCGGCGCAAAGCCGAGAGCGAACACCTGATATTCGCGGCCACTGTGGCGACTAATCACCTCCTCCACTGCCAGCCCACTGCGCTCAGCCAGCAAGCTCAATTCCGGCCCGACACTGAGGTCATACCAGACCGGCAACACGTGACATTGGCCGCTGCTTCGCACATTTGGCGACAAATCAATCAGCGCCTCAGCAATCAATTCCCGCGCCTGATTCGGGTTCAAAACCGTCAAATCGTAATGCACCATCAGCGTGGTGTAGGACGGCACCAGATCAATCAACTGCGCGCCGAACGCCGCCCGCAAACGCTCACTGGCGGCGAGCATCCACGGCATGTTGGCTTCAGCGATTTCATCGAACAGGCGCAGCATCAGGCAGTCCAGGGCTACCACTTCAATCCGTGGGTTCATGGCGCACTCTGCTGATTCAGGGCCTCACGAATGCGTTGCACGGCGGCCACCGAACTGGCGTTGTCGCCATGCACACACAAGGTGTTGGCCTGCAGATGCAACGCGCTGCCGTCGCTGGCAACGAGGTCACCGCCACGGGCGATGGTCAGGGCCTGTTCGATGATTTTTTCCGGATCGTGGAGCACCGCGCCCGGCAGTTGCCGCGAAACCAGTTTGCCGGCGCTGTCGTAGGCGCGGTCGGCGAAGGCTTCGAACCACAGGGTCACGCCGTATTCGTCACCGAGTTGTTGCGCCGCCGAGTTGTCGCGGGTGGCCATCAGCATCAGCGGCAAACTGCGATCGTAAGCGGCGACGGCCTGAATCACCGCACGCAATTGCGCCGGATTGGCCATCATGTCGTTGTACATCGCGCCGTGGGGTTTGACGTAGCTGACTCGCCCACCCTGTGCCCGGCAAATGCCGTCGAGCGCGCCAATCTGGTAATGCAGGATGTCTTGCAGCTCCTGCGCGGAATACGCCATGGAACGACGGCCGAAACCGACCAGATCCTGATAGGCAGGGTGCGCACCGATCTGCACGCCATGGCTCAGGGCCAGGCTGACGGTTTTGCGCATGATGCCTGGGTCGCCGGCGTGGAACCCGCAGGCGACGTTGGCGCAGTCGATGAAGGGCATGACCTCGGCGTCCAGACCCAGGGTCCAGCTGCCGAAACTCTCGCCAATGTCGCAATTCAATAACAGGCGGCTCACGGTAAACACTCCTGTAGCTTCTTGTCTTTCTATCCGTAGGACAAATGCCCGTTGGGCACTGCCCCCGCAGGTTATCAGTTACTGCGCATCCAGTTGCTTGCCGCGGGTTTCCGGCAGGCTCAATGCCGCGATAATCACCACCCCGTACGACACCGCCGCGAACGCACCGATGCCCACGCTCAACGGCACTGTCTGGCTGAGCAGACCGATCAGCAGTGGAAACAACGCCGCCAGCGCCCGGCCGATGTTGTAGCAGAAGCCCTGCCCCGAACCGCGAATCCGCGTCGGAAACAGCTCGGTGAGAAATGCGCCCATGCCGCTGAAAATCCCCGAGGCGAAGAAGCCCAGCGGAAAGCCCAGCCACAGCATCACGCCATTACTGACCGGCATCTGCGTGTACAACAACACGATGGTGAACGAGCCAACCGCGAACAGGATGAAATTCTTTTTACGCCCCAACAGGTCAGTGAGATAAGCGCTGATCACGTAGCCGACGTAGGAACCGACAATCACCATCGCCAGATAACCGCCGGTGCCGAGCACACTCAAACCACGTTCGTTCTTGAGGAAGGTCGGCAGCCACGAAGTGATCGCGTAATACCCGCCCAATGCGCCGGTGGTCAGCAAGGAGGCGCGGAGCGTGGTGAAAAGCATGCCAGGGGCGAAGATCTCGTAGAACTTTGCCGGGTTTTCCGGAGTTTGCGCGGCCTTGGCTTCGCGGTAGATCTCGGGGTCTTTCACCAGACGACGGACGAATATCACGAAGATCGCCGGAACGATGCCGAGGATGAACAGCGCACGCCACGCGTCTTCCGGCGGCAGTACCGAGAACAGCAGCGCATACAGAATCGCCGTCAGCCCCCAGCCCAGGGCCCAGCCGGATTGCACCATGCCCACCGCTTTGCCGCGATCCTTGGCGCGGATCACTTCACCGATCAGCACCGCGCCGGCGGTCCATTCGCCGCCGAAGCCGAAGCCCATCAGGGTGCGGGCGATCAACAGTTGTTCGTAGCTCTGGGCGAAACCGCAGAGGAACGTGAAGAAGGCAAACCACAGCACCGTCAGTTGCAGCGTGCGTACGCGGCCGATGCGGTCGGAGAGAATCCCCGCCACCCAGCCGCCGATGGCCGAGGCGATCAGGGTGCTGGTGTGAATCAGCCCTGCTTGCCCGGTGGTGATGCCCCACATGGCAATCAGGGTCGGCACCACGAAACTGAGCATCTGCGTGTCCATGCCGTCCAGGCCATAGCCGATCTTGCAGCTCCAGAAGGTGCGACGCTCTTGCTGATTGATGTTGCGATACCAGTCGAACGGGCCGGGACGGGCCGTATTCTTGGGGAGGTCGAGGGTGTCGGGCGCACGCATGGCAAGTCTCCGCAGGCTTTTATTGGTCTTGTTCGAAGTTCCGACGACGCCTATCGTGGGAACCGGATACGCCGATTTTTGGGCGCGTCGCCCTGCTGCGTCCAACGAATAAAAACCCGCCTTAGGCATAAGAAAAATTTGTCACCCGAGCCGTTGCCATGAACCTGAAGTTTCTCGAGACCTTTGTCTGGGTCGCCCGGCTGAAGAGTTTTCGCCTGACCGCCGACAAGCTGTTCACCACCCAGGCGTCGATTTCCAGCCGCATCGCAGTGCTCGAAGGCGAGCTGGGGGTGAAGCTGTTTCTGCGTGATTCACGCGGCGTCAGCCTGACGCCCGAAGGCTTGAAAGTGCTGGATTACGCCGAGCAGATGCTCGACACCATGCAGGCGCTCAAGCAATCGATCGAGACCCGTTCGAGCAAGGTCGGCCGGGTGCGCATCGGCGTGATGGACACGGTGATTCACACCTGGCTCAGCCCGTTGGTGGCGCAGATGACCGACCTGTACCCGCGAGTGGAAATCGAGCTGGTGGCGGATACTTCGCTCAACCTCTGCGATCAGTTGCAAAAAGGCTTTCTCGATCTGATTCTGCAAACCGACCTGGTGCGCCACGAAAGTGTGCGCAGCCTGGAACTGGCCAGCCATCCGCTGGGCTGGATCGTCGCAAGCAACTCGATCTACAACCGCAACTACGCCGACCTCGGCGAGCTGGCGCAGGAACGGATCATCACCTACTCGAAAAACTCCCGACCGCATCAGGACCTGCTCGCACTGATGCAAGCCAACGGCGTGCCGGCGCCACGTCTGAACTGCGTGAACTCGGTGTCGGCGATTACCCGGTTGTTGCGTGACGGTTTTGGTATTGGCGTGCTGCCACCGGTGCTGGTGGCCGAGGAACTGGCGCGGGGTGAACTGACCCTGCTCGACATCGACCAACGCCCGCCGAATCTGCAGGTGGTGGTGTCGTGGCGGGTTGGCGTGGAGTGGGTCGAGGAGATGGTGACGTTGTGTCAGCAGGTGCTGGAGGGATATGCGCGCAAGGTCGGTGAAAAGTACATCACCCTCACTCCGTAATCACACCTGTGGTGAGGGGATTTATCCCCGATGGGCTGCGCAGCAGTCCTGAAACCTGAGCAAGCAGGTTTATCTGACACACCGTTGAGGGCCGCTTCGCGCCCCATCGGGGATAAATCCCCTCGCCACAGAGAGCTTTGCAAGCTTTAGAGGCCGCGCACGTCGCGGTCTTCAATCGGCCGGCTCTGACGCAAACGTCGGCCGCCCAGCACCACCCAGTCAATCAGACGAATCAGGCACTCGATGCCGAACGACAGCAGCAACGCGCCACTCATGCCCCAGATCATCGCTTCCGGGGTCAGCAGGATCTGGTAGCTGTAGCCGTTCCAGGTTTCCTTGCGAATGTCCGGATCAGCGGCCAGCACCACTTGCAGGAAGCGGATGTACCACGGGCCCTGCATGGCCTGGAACTGTTTATCCAATGCGATCTGGCGGTTGAGCAAGGTGCTCAGGCTGTCAGCATCGCTGCGAAACACCGGGTCGTCGCTGGCGCGGTAATGCGCGACCAGTGCCTGCAAGTCGCCCTTGAAGAACTGCTCGGCAGTGCCCTGGAAGCCACGCAGACCGTTCTGCGCTTCGATCAAGTGGGCTTCGACGCGTTTGGCGTAATCGTTGATGAAACCCGGCACCTGGACACCGATCAACAGGCCCGCCGCAAACAACACCAGCCGTAGATAACTGAGCAACATCGAGGAGAGATCCTTTATTCGGTCGTGCCCTGGCTGACGCATTCGCCGCGCCGCCACAGACTCCATTGGCCCGGTTGGTAACGGGTCCAGGTTTCATTTTCGGTCAAAGGCTCGGTGGCGATCACCGTGACCACGTCGTTGGGTGTGGTTTCTGCCTGGAAATCGACGATCACATCGACATCCTTGAGCCGCGCCGGGCCGAACGGTGCGCGCCGGGTGATCTGTGCCAGTTTGGTCGAGCAATAGCAGAACAGCCAGTCGCCATCGCTGAGCAGGCAGTTGAATACGCCTTTGCTGCGATATTCGGCGCAGGCGGCGACCAGATCCGGCAGCAGCACTTCTATATCGACCGGTTCCGGGAATGCTGCACGCACGCGGTTGAGCAAATCGCAGAACGCCGCTTCGCTGTCGGTGTCCCCCACCGGGCGGTAGAAACTCTTGATCGGGGTGAAGTCGGCGAGCTGGCCGTTGTGCGCGAAACACCAGTTGCGCCCCCACAGTTCGCGCACGAACGGGTGGGTGTTGGACAGACAAACCTTGCCGACGTTGGCCTGGCGGATGTGGCCGATGACCACTTCGCTCTTGATCGGATAACGCTGCACCAGATTGGCGACTTCCGACTCGCTGCTGGCGGCCGGGTCCTGAAACAGGCGCAAGCCGCGGCCCTCATAGAAGGCGATGCCCCAGCCGTCGCGGTGCGGGCCGGTACGCCCGCCGCGCTGCATCAGGCCGGTGAAGCTGAACACGATATCGGTCGGCACGTTGGCACTCATGCCCAGTAATTCACACATGTGCGGACTCTCGGGATTACAGACGCGGCTCGACGCGCATGCGCTGCGGATTGTTCGGCACCGGCGGACGACCGTAGCGGTTATCGCCGGCAGCACCGAACGGCTGATCGTCGTCGCGATCATCAGCACGCGCCGCGGCTTTGGCGGCTTCAGCCTGCTCGCGACGGCCGCGGGAGGCGCGTTCGATCGGGAAGCGGATCAACACGAAGATCAGGTAGATGCCGAAAGCGATCATGCCGTACATGAACAGGTCGGAAATCGCCCGCCAGGCGTTGTTGCCGACCTTGAAGGCCAGATCCAGCGCGGTGATGGCGATCGACGGCGCGACCTTGGCCTTCACCGGGTCAATGATGGTCGGGCTGAACAGCAACACTGCCATCAGCAACCGCAGCGGCTCGCGCAGCCAGCGCCACATCCAGCGGGTCAGGCGCATCCATACCAACAGGCAGCCCACAGCGGCAAAGGCGTAGAGGCCCCAGGCGATCAGATAGTCGTTCTCGGTCATGGTGTCCATGGCAAGGCAGGCAAAGAGGCGCTTATAGTAACGACTTTTCGCCCGCCAGGCTTGTCCCAATAGACACACGACCTGTGGGAGCGAGCCTGCTCGCGAATACGGAGTGTCAGTTAAAACATTGTTGTCTGACCCACCGCTTCGCGAGCAGGCTCGCTCCCACAGGTGCTGCGGCGGTTTCACGATCCGCGAAAACCTTTATTCCGAACATTGTCCGAGAGCCTTCCATGCCCCAATCCGCCCACGTCAGCAGCGCCCCGATCGCCCACAAGGCTGCCGGTGCCGACCCGTATGCCTGGTTGCAGGAGCGCGACACCGACGCGGTGCTCGACTACCTCAAGGCCGAAAACGCTTATCAGGAAGCGCAAACCGCTGATCAGGCCACCCTGCGCGAAAGCCTGTTCGAAGAGATCAAGGGCCGGATCCTCGAAACCGACCTGTCCCTGCCCTCGCCGTGGGGCCCGTACCTGTATTACACGCGCACCACCGCTGGCGACGAATACGCCCGCCATTACCGCTGCCCGCGTCCCGCCGACGACAGCCTGACCCTCGACGAAAGCCGCGAACAATTGCTGCTCGACCCGAACGTGCTGGCCAATGGCGGCTTTTTCTCCCTCGGCGCGTTCAGCATCAGCCCCGACCATCAGCGTCTGGCCTACAGCGTCGACGCTTCGGGCGACGAGATCTACACGCTGTTCGTCAAGGAACTGGCCAACGACAAGGTCAGCGAACTGGAGTTCGAGGACTGCGACGGCAGCATGACCTGGGCCAACGACAGCCTGACCCTGTTTTTCAGCGTGCTCGACGACACCCACCGTCCGTACAAACTGTTTCGCTATCGCCTCGATGGCACGGCGGCCGAAGAGGTGTTCCACGAGCCGGACGGGCGTTTCTTCCTGCATTGCTACCGCGCAAGCTCCGAGCAGCAATTGCTGCTGACCCTGGGCAGCAAGACCACCAGTGAAGTCTGGGCGCTGGATGCCCATCAGCCGCACCTGCCCTTCACCTGCCTGGCGCCACGGGTCGAGGATCACGAATACGACGTCGACCACGGCATGCTCGATGGCGCGTGGACGTGGTTCATCCGCACCAACCGCGACGGCATCAACTTCGCCCTGTATCAGGCGCCGGACACCGGTGTCGCGCCAAGCGAAGCCGACTGGCAGAACCTGATCCCGCACAGCGACACCGTGATGCTCGACGGCGTGACCCTCAACGCCGAGGCCATGACCCTGAGCCTGCGCGAAGGCGGTTTGCCGGTCATCGAAGTCCACCCGCAGGGCCTGACGCCGTATCGCGTGCAACTGCCGGACGCGGCCTACAGCCTCTACGTGCAAAACAGCCTGGAGTTCGAGAGCGATCGCATCCGCCTGCGCTATGAGGCGTTGAACCGTCCGGCACAGGTACGCCAGTTGATGCTGGCCACCGGCGAGCAAACCGTCCTCAAAGAGACCCCGGTGCTTGGCCCGTTCGACGCCGACACCTACATCAGCCAACGCCTGTGGGCCACCGCGCCGGACGGCACGCAGGTGCCGATCAGTCTGGTGATGAAACGCGAAATGGTCGGCAAAGCGGTGCCGCTGTACCTGTACGGTTATGGCGCTTACGGCTCCAGCCTCGACCCGTGGTTCTCCCATGCACGCCTGAGTCTGCTGGATCGCGGCATGGCCTTCGCCATTGCTCATGTGCGGGGCGGCGGCGAGCTGGGCGAAGCCTGGTATCGCGCCGGCAAGCAGGAACACAAGCACAACACCTTCAGCGACTTCATTGCCTGCGCCGAATTCCTGATCCTCAACGGCATCACCACCGCCGAGAAACTGGCGATCAGCGGCGGCAGTGCCGGTGGTCTGCTGATCGGTGCAGTGCTCAATCAGCGCCCGGACCTGTTCGGCGTGGCGATTGCCGAAGTGCCGTTCGTCGACGTGCTCAACACCATGCTCGACCCGGAGCTGCCGCTGACCGTCACCGAATACGATGAATGGGGCAATCCCGAAGAGCCAGACGTCTACGAACGGATCAAGGCCTATGCGCCGTACGAAAACGTCACCGCGCAGGCCTATCCGGCGACGCTGGTGATCGCCGGCTACAACGACAGCCGCGTGCAGTACTGGGAAGCGGCCAAGTGGGTGGCGAAACTGCGTGCGACCAAAACCGACGATAACCTGCTGCTGCTCAAGACCGAACTGGGTGCCGGACACGGCGGAATGAGCGGGCGTTATCAGGGATTACGTGACGTAGCGCTCGAATATGCATTTGTGCTCAAGGTTTTGGGGCTGGCCTGAGGAACTCCGTCGGTCACTTGGGTCTTAATTCCAGACTCAAGGGGCCGATACCCCACAGATCCCGTGTAGGAGTGAGCCTTTGTGGTGAGGGGATTTATCCTCGATGGGAGGCAAAGCCGCCCCAAATCTGCAATGCGATTCTTTCAGACAGACCGCATTAGCTGGTTTGCGACTGCTGCGCAGTCGATCGGGGATAAATCCCCTCACCACAGGCTCACTCCTGCAAGGAACCGTGTTAAGCCTGGAAACCGTGAAAACAAAAAGACCGCAATGACATGTCAGAACCCACTCTACTGAACAACGAAATTCGCGACTGGCTGATGGACTGTGGCCTGTTCGATCAATTGCAACTGGCGGACTTTGCCGCGGCCTCAGGCTACTTCAGCATCAGCACTGTAGCCGAGGGCGAAGCGATCTTCCGTGAGGGCGATGCCGGCAGTTTCATGTGCATCCTCCACACCGGCCAAGTCGCGGTGCAAAAGACTGGCCCCGACGGCCAGGTCATCACCATGGCCACCCTGCGCAGCGGGCGGGCGTTCGGGGAAATGGCGGTGCTCGATGGCGAACGGCGCTCGGCCACCTGCATCGCCGCGAGCAACTGCCAGTTGCTGAACCTGGGCAAGGACTCGCTGGAAAAGATGCTCAACGACGCACCGAAGATCGCCGCGAAGATCATCCGCGCCCTCGCTGTCTCCCTGTCCAAACGCCTGCGCATGGCCGACGGTCAACTGGCGGCGCAGCAGATCTAGCCGCCGGGGGATTTGGCCTTGGTACCGCCCGGTTCGATGCCCGGCACCGGTTGATCCTTGCTCGGCGGGCTGGGCATTTCGATCGGCACCAGCGGCGGACTGCCACTGCCCGCACCTGACTTGGGAATGCTGATCGGGGTGATTTGCGGATACGGCGTCGGCGTGGCGGTACCGGGCGACCCGGGTTGCGGCGTCGGGCTGACCGGAATGGTCTGCTGCGCCTGCACTGCAGTAATCGAGAGCGCGGCCAGGGCAATGACCGTTAGAATGGTGCGCTTCATCAAGGGCTCCGTTTGGCCTCTAGTCTGCGCTCAGGCTACTCCCAACGGGCCTGCTTGCCTTCCCCCTTGTAGAGATTTCCATGAAACGTTTCGTTCTGCTCGACACCACGCCGATCCCTGACAACGGTGGCGCCCTGTGCCTGTTCGAGTATGGCGAGGATTTCGTCATCAAGATCCAGGGCGGCGACGGCGGGCAATTGATGAACACGCGCATGCACGGTTCCGAAGATGCGCTGGCCGAGATTCCTTGCCGCAAGGTCGCTGGACGACCGAATTCGCGGGTGCTGATCGGCGGTCTGGGCATGGGCTTTACCCTCGCCTCGGCGCTCAAGCATCTGGGCAAGAGCGCCGAAGTGGTGGTCGCCGAACTGGTGCCGGGCGTGGTGGAATGGAACCGTGGGCCGCTGGGTGAAAAGTCCGGTCGGCCGTTACTCGATCCACGCACGGTGATCCGTCAGGACGACGTGGCCAAGGTGCTGCAAAGCGAGCCGAATGGTTTCGACGCGATCATGCTCGACGTCGACAACGGCCCCGAAGGCCTGACGCAGAAGGCCAACAGCTGGCTGTATTCCGCTGCCGGGCTCAACGCCTGCGCCAAGGCCTTGCGGCCCAAAGGCGTGCTGGCGGTATGGTCGGCCAGCGCTGACCGGCAGTTTTCCGACAAATTGAAGAAGGCCGGTTTCAAGGCTGAAGAAGTCCAGGTCTTCGCCCACGGCAACAAGGGCACCCGTCACACGATCTGGATTGCCGAGAAGCTCAAGGGCTGAGCTAAACTGGCGTCATAACCGTCATTAGTCTTTTTTACAAAGGTGAACCCATGAGTTCGTCCACCCCGACCAACACGTCGAAGCTCGATCGCATCCTTGCCGACAACCAGCGCGACAAGGAAATGGGCTACCGCGACAAGGCCCTGAAGATGTACCCGCACGTGTGTGGCCGCTGCGCCCGTGAGTTCTCCGGCAAGCGCCTGAGCGAACTGACCGTGCACCACCGCGACCACAACCACGACAACAACCCGCAGGACGGCTCGAACTGGGAGCTGTTGTGCCTGTACTGCCACGACAACGAACACTCGCGCTACACCGACCAGCAATACTTCGACGACGGCTCGCTGAGCACACCGAAGATTGCCAAGGCGACGCACAATCCGTTTGCCGCCCTCGCCGGTTTGATGAAGAAAGAAGACTGACCATCTTCATTGGCCGCACGGGCCCCATCGCGAGCAGGCTCACTCCTACATTTGAAATGCGTTCCCCTGT